>CAZEUW010000011.1:0-23293 GCA_964515425.1 uncultured Gemmatimonadota bacterium
GGAACGGGGAGCCGGGCGTCTTCCTGATCGACGAGGCGAACCGCTACAACCCGGTCCCCCACCTGGGCGACTACGAGGCGACCAATCCCTGCGGCGAACAGCCCTTGCTGGCCTACGACGTCTGCAACCTCGGCAGCGTGAACGTCGGCCACTACGCGACCGCCGACGGCGAGGTCGACTGGGACGCCCTGCGGGACACGGTCCACAGGGCCACCCACTTCCTCGACAACGTCATCGACGCGAACAACTACCCGCTCGAGGAGATCGACGACCTCTCGAAGCGCATCCGCCGGATCGGCCTCGGCGTGATGGGCTGGGCCGACCTGCTCATCCGCTGCGGCATCCCTTACGGGTCCGACGAGTCGATCGAGCTCGCCCGCGAGCTGATGGCCTTCATCGACGAGGAGTCGAAGGTCGAGAGCGAGCGGCTGGCCGCCGACCGCGGCGTCTTCCCCGAGTGGGCCGAGTCGATCTGGGGGCCGGAGGAGACCTGCGCCCGGGACGAGGACGGCGAGCGGGTCCGCCCCGAGCGCCGGCTGCGGAACTGCAACCTCACCACGGTGGCCCCGACCGGCACCATCTCGATCATCGCCGGCTGCTCCGGGGGCATCGAGCCGCTCTACGCCGTGGCGTTCATGCGGAACCAGGCCGGCACCCTCATGCCGGACGTCAACGAGGACTTCGTCCGGACCGCGAAGGAGGAGGGCTGGCACACCGAGGAGCTCATGGAGCGGATCGCCGACGAGGGCACGATCCACATGCAGGAGGTACCCGAGCACGTGCGCGATCTCTTCGTGACGGCGCACGACGTCACGCCCGAGCAGCACATCCGGATGCAGGCCGCCTTCCAGGAGAGCGTGGACAGCGCCATCTCCAAGACCTGCAACTTCCCGGAGGACGCCACCGAGGAGGACGTCCGCGAGATCTACCTCCTGGCCGCCGACTTGGGGTGCAAGGGCGTGACCGTGTACCGGGACGGTAGCCGCGACGAGCAGGTGCTCTCGACCGGCGCCACCGCGAAGAAGGTGAAGGAGGCCGCCGGGGCGCTGGAGGAGATCGAGGACGCCGAGCTGGCGGCGGAGCTCACCGGCGCCTTCGAGCGCCTGGAGGAGCTGGAGCGCGAGAACGAGGAGCTGCACGACGAGCGCGAGCGGGCGAAGCGGAAGATCGCCGAGCTCGAGAGCGGCATGGTGCAGCGGCCGGTGGTGCGCGAGCGGCCGGACGCGCTCCGCGGCCACACGCGGAAGATCGAGTCCCCGCTCGGGACGATGTACGTGACGATCAACGAGGACGAGCAGGCGCGCCCCTTCGAGGTGTTCGTCCAGATCGGCAAAGCGGGCGGCGCGGCCATGGCCGACGCCGAGGCGATTGGCCGGCTCATCAGCCTCGCGCTCCGGTCGGGCATCCCGCTGCGGAAGGTCTACAAGCAGCTCCGGGGCATCTCGTCCGACCGGGCCGTCGGTTTCGGGGAGCGGAAGGTGCTCTCCACGCCCGACGCCATCGCCCAGGCGATCGGCCAGTACCTGGAGGAGAAGCAGGGCGTGCAGGAGGAGCTCCCGATCCGCGAGGTCGGCCACGCGAAGACCTCGAACGGGGGAGAGCAGACCGCCGGCGAGGCCGTCTTCGAGCGGCTCCGGGACGAGACGGCCCGCCAGTTCCTCGGCACCTGCCCGGACTGCGGGACGAGCCTCCGCTTCGAGGAGGGCTGCGCCAAGTGCGTGGCCTGCGGCTACAGCGAGTGCGGATGAGCGCAGGGTAGCGCGATGACAGCTCCCATCGTGATCGTCGTCCTGGTGTTCCTGGTCCTCGGCGTTCTGGGACAGTGGTACTACGAGTCGCTGGGCAACCCGATTCCGAAGTGGGCCTGGCTCCCCGCGGCCATCCTGGGCGTGGCCCTCCTCTACCTGGCGCTGGCGAGCGGTCCCGACGGCCGCGGGTGGAAGCTCGTGGCGGCGGTGGTCGCGATGGGCGTGGCGGTCGTCAATCGGATGCGGGTACGCAAGCGGTCGGAGTAGGTGGGCGCGCCGATCCCACAAAAAAGGCGCCCGCCGAGCGGCGGGCGCCTAGCCTGCGAGCCTTCGCTCGCGTCTCAACCCACGATCCTCACGAAGAGGGGTCGGGGCCTGCGTCGTACCCAGCGTCGGATGAGCATCGTCTCACTCCCGTCTTTCAGAATTCACTGTACTGTGTCGTGCTCGCCGTCGACTCACGGCGCACTACGGGGGGCGCGCCGAGAGGGTTTCACGGTCGCCCCCGCCCTACCCACGGCGGCCTCGATCGACATAGCTTGCGGGATGCACGGTGACACGGGACCATCGTCTCGGGCGGCCATCGCACGAGACGCGGCCGCCCGACCACACGTCGTGTGCGAGAGATGGACATGCTCCGACTCGTGGCCTTCCTGCGCGGCATCAACCTGGGCGATCGGCGCCTGAAGATGGACCGGCTCCGGGAGTGCTTCGAGGCGCTGGACGTCGAGGACGTCGCGACGTTCCTGGCCAGCGGAAACGTCGTGTTCGGCCACGACGGGGAGCTCGACCGGGAGGCGCTGGAGCGAAGGATCGAAGGTCACCTCGAGACGTCGCTCGGCTACCCCGTCGACACCTTCGTCCGCTCGATGCAGGAGCTGGACGAGCTCCTCCGGTCGGACGCCGTGACCGGCGCCGACGCCAACGAGGAGCTCAACCCGCAGGTGATCTTCCTCAGGAACCCGGCCACCGGGGAGGTCCGCGAGGCGCTGGCGGCCCTCGCGACCGACGAGGACGTCTTCGAGGTCCTCGGCCGGGCCGTGCTGTGGCTCCGCCGCGGCCGGTTGAGCGACGCCACGATCACGGTCCGTGAGCTCGAGGCCGCCCTCGGTGGACCGGAGCACACGACGCGGACCCTGAACACGGTGCGGCGCATCGTCGGGAAGTTCGGAGCGTGACGGCCGCGAGTGCGGGACGGAGGACGAGAACCACGAGGGAGGCTCGAATGGAGAGTGCTGGCGTGAACAAGGTGCGGGAGATCTACGAGGCGTTCGGGAGGGGCGACGTTCCAGCGGTTCTGGGAGCGATGCACCCGGAGATCGAGTGGCTGGAGGCCGAGGGCTTCCCGTACGGCGGCACGTATCACGGCCCCGACGCGGTGCTCGAGAACGTGTTCGCGCGGCTGGGGAGCGAGTGGGAGGACTTTCGAGCGGTCCCGGAGACGTACGTCGACGGCGGCGAGGTGATCGTGGCCCTCGGCGAGTACAGCGGCACGTACGGGGCGACCGGAAAGGCCGTTCGAGCAGCCTTCGCGCACGTGTGGAGCCTCGAGTCTGGAAGGGCCGTCCGCTTCCAGCAGTTCACCGACACGGCCCTCTTCCGCGAGGCGCTGGCGTAGGATGCCGCCCGAGCCGTTGCCGCCGGCCGCCGTGGCGATCAACTGCGTGGACGGCCGCGTCCAGGACCCGGTCCTCGGCTGGCTCCGGAGGACGCTGGGGTGCGAGCTGGTCCACGCCGTCAACGAGCCGGGACCCGACGCCGCGCTGCGGGACGCCGAGGACGACGGACGCGTCGAGCGGATCGTCCGTATGTTGGCCTCCCACGGTCCGATCGAGGCGATCGCCGTCGTGGCGCACGACGACTGCCGCGGGAACCCGGTCGACGAGGCGACCCATCGTCGGCAGGTCGCGGAGGCGGCCGAGACGGTCGCTTCGTGGGGCCTCGCCGGTCGGGTGCTCGGCCTGTGGGTCGGTCGGGACCGGGAGGTCGCGGTGGTGACCGACGCGTCCTTCACGCAGTGAGGGAGGAGGGCGGCCTCGCGCCGTGATCGTCGTCACCGGCGCCACGGGCACGATCGGCTCCCACCTCGTCCGCCTGCTGGCCGAGGTCGACGAGCCCGTGCGCGCGCTGTCGCGGGACCCGACGTCGGGTGAGGAGCAGCCCGAGGGCGTCACCTGGGCACGCGCGGACCTGGCCGACCGGGCCGCGCTTCCGGCCGCCCTGGAGGGAGCGGACCGGCTCTTCCTCCTCACCGGCAACTCCGAGGACATGGTGCGGCTCCAGCGGAACGCGATCGCGGCCGCTTCCGAAGCGGGGGTCCGCCGGGTGGTCAAGCTCTCCGCCCTCGGAGCGACCGACCACTCGAAGTCGGTGATCGGGCTCTGGCACCACAACGTCGAGCGGATCCTGCGCGAATCGGGGCTCGGCTGGAGCCTCCTCCGGCCGCATCACTTCATGCAGAACGTGCTCGACCGGAATGTCTTCGACCGGGCCGCCGGCCGGGTCCGCTCGGCGTCGGGCGAGGGCAGGATCCCCTTCGTCGACACGCGTGACGTCGCCGCGGCCGCGGCCGTCGTCCTCACGGAGGAGGGTCACGACGGCTCCGTCTACACGCTCACGGGACCGGAAGCGATCTCCTACCGCGACGCCACCGAGATCCTGGCCGAGGTGCTCGATCGAAGCCTCGAGTACGTCCCCGAGACCATGGACGAGGCGTGGGAGCGGCGACGTCGGGCGGGCGACCCGGTCTGGCTCGCGGCCGCCCAGCTCGCCATCGCCGGCTATCAGCGCGCCGGCGGCCCCACCGAGAGGGTCACCGACACGGTGGAGGAGCTCACCGGGCGGCCACCCCGACGCTTCCGCGCCTTCGCGGAGGACCACCGGAAGGCGCTGCAGCGCTGAGAGCGCCGCGTGGGTCGGCGCGTCCGATCACGACGGCTCGTGGAGGGACCGCCACGCGTCGTCGCCCACCGCCTCCGTCGCCGCGCGACCGATTTCGTCCGCGCGCCGCAGTGCCTCGACCACCATCGGGGGCGTCACGTCGAAGGGCTCGTTCGCCATGATCGGCACCGTCGCCGCGATCTCCGCCACGGTCGTGAGCGCCCGCCCGTCCTGCGGATCGATCGAGAGCTGACGCAGGTGGACCGGGAGGCCGACCGTGGCGAGGAAGCGGGCCACCCGCCGGGCCTCCGCCTCCTCGTCCTCGAGGGCGAGCTGGGTCAGGAGGCCGATCGCGACCCGCTCGCCGTGGTAGTGGTGCTCGTGAACGGCCGGGAGCGCCGTCAGCCCGCCGGTCGCCACCGCGTGGGCCGCGGCGATCCCGCCCCCCTCGAAGCCCATTCCGCTCAGCAGCGTGTTCGCTTCGACCACGCGCTCCACGGCTTCCGTCACCCTCGCCCGGTCCACGTCGCGTACCGCTTCCGCCCCGTGCTCGAACACGACCTCCGCGCACCGCTCCGCGAGCGCGACCCCGGCGACGGTCATCCGGGCCCCGAGCAGCGTGCGCGCGTCCGGGTTCCGAGAGCAGGTGCGGGCCTCGTAGTGAGTCGCGAGGGCGTCCCCCATTCCGGCCACGAGGAAGCGGGTGGGGGCCGAGGCGATCACCTCCGTGTCCACCAGCACCAGCGCCGGATTGTCGGGAACGTGCTCGACCTCGTCGAATCGGCCCTCGTCGTCGTAGATCACCGACACGGCGGAGCAGGGGGCGTCCGTCGAGGCGATGGTGGGCACGCTGACGGCCGGAACGGCGAGGCGCCGCGCCACGCACTTGCCGGTGTCGAGGCACTTGCCTCCGCCGAGCGCGACGACGGCGTCGATCGGATCTTCGGTATCGTGGAGTCGCTCCGCCAGCCGTCCGATCTCGGTACGCGAGCACTCTCCCCCGAAGGTGGCGACCGTCGGCTCCGCGGCCCCGGCGGCGAAGCCCGCCGCGACGGTCTCCCCGATCCTCGCCCGCCCGCCCGCGGTCATCAGCAGCGCGGGCCGACGAGCACCCACGACGCCGAGGCACTCGGGCAGCCGGTCCAGGACCCCGGCTCCCTGCACGTAGCGATGTGGCGCGACGAGCACGCGCGGCAGCGACGATCCCCGCTCGCCGTAGACGGCCGTGGGATCGAAGGTGTCGGGAGCGGTCATGGCGTCCTCCGGATCGTGGAAGGGAACGGCATCTTAGGCGGCGGTCCGAGCGGTCGACAATCACGCGGCGACGAGGGGTCGAAGTCCAGCGCTCCGTCCGCTACGTTTTTCCGGACGCTCCCGCGACGTCGGCGCCCGGCCCCCGGGATGGAGCCCTCGATGAGAGAACGGCAGAGACCGCGTTCCGCCATACTCGTGCTCACCCTCGGCCTCCTGGTCGGACTCGGCGCCCCGGCCGACGGGCAGGAGCCGGAGACGTCGTCGGAGGAGTCGCCGCCGACCGTCCGGAGCTCGCCGACCGGTGCGTTCGTGATCACCCGGTCGGTGACCGTCGCCGCCTCGCCCGACTCGGTGTGGAACGTGGTCACCGGCGACATCGGGGGCTGGTGGGACCACCACGTGAGCGAGGAGCCGCACCGCTTCTACGTCGAGCCGTCCGTCGGCGGCTGCTTCTGCGAGATCTTCGACGAATCCGGGGACGGCGTTCGCCACGCCGTGGTCACCTTCGTGAAGCGCGGCGAGACGCTGCGCTTCGAGGGTCCGCTGGGCTTCATGGGCAACGCCCTCCACATGGTCACCACCTACACCCTGGAGGCGCGCGGCGACAGCACCCGCCTCTCCGTCGAGATCCACGGGGCGGGCGAGGTGCGCGACGGCTGGCCGGAGGCGATCTCCGGGGTCTGGAGGCACTTCCTGGAGGACCGGCTCGAGCCGTACGTGGCGGGGCGGCTGGAGGGGTGAGCGCCGCCGTCACGATCACCGACGACGAGCCATCGGGCGATGCGTGAGCTGACGGGACGCTCGGCGCTGGTCACGGGGGCCTCGCGCGGCCTCGGCCGGCACATAGCGCGGGCGCTCGCCGGCGAGGGTATGCACCTCGCGCTCACGGCCCGCTCCGAGGAGGACCTCCGGAAGCTGGCCAGCGACCTCCGGACGGGCGGCACGGCCGCCGCCGTGATCCCGGCCGACCTGACCGACCGTGACGCCGTCGAAGCGCTGGCGCACCGGGCGGAGGAGGAGCTGGACGGCGTCGACGTCCTGGTCAACAACGCCGGCGTCATGGAAACGGGGCCGTATCATCGCCGCGAGTCCGACACGGTCGCGCGGGCGGTGGAGCTGAACCTGCTGGCTCCCATGCTCCTCTCGCGGACCCTGCTCGGCCGGATGCTGGAGCGGGGCCGCGGCCACGTCGTCAACCTCGCCTCGCTGGCCGGGAAGGCGGGACCGCCGTTCGAAGCGGTGTACGGCGCGACCAAGGCCGGCCTCATCGGGTTCACGCAGTCGCTGCGACGCGAGTACCACGGCACCGGCGTCTCGGCCTCGGCGATCTGTCCGGGGTACGTGACCGGCGCCGGCATGTACGCCGACGCCGTCGCGGACACGGGCGCCGAGGCTCCCGGCCGGGTCGGCCGCGCCAGCCCCGACGAGGTGGCGGAGGCGGTGATCCGGTCGGTCGAGGACGACGAGCCCGAGGTCATCGTGAACTCCACGCCCGTGCGGCCGCTCGTCGTGCTGTCCGAGGCCTCGCCGCGGCTGGGAGAATGGCTCGGCCGACGGCTCGGGCTGTTCGAGGCCTTCGAGCGCGGGGCCGAACACGAACGACAACGCGAACGTCAAGAGGAAGGATCCGGATGAGGTACCTTCGAGTCGCAGCCGTCGTCGTCCTGCTGGCCGCCACCGCCGCTTGCGGCGGCCGGACGGATCGGGACGCCGCGCGCTCCGAGGTGGTCGCCGCCGACAGCGCCTGGCAGGCCGCGGCCTCGGCGGGCGAGGACCTCGACGAGATCGTCTCCTTCCTGGCGGAGGACGCGGTGATGATCCCGCCGAACGAGCCGCCGCTCCAGGGTCGGGACGCCATCCGGCGCTACATGGCCGCCGGCTACGCCACCCCCGGCTTCAGCGTGAGCTGGCAGACCCTGGACGTGAGGACGGGACCCTCGGGCGAGCTCGCGTACATGACGCACCTGAACCGCTTCTCGGCGCAGGACTCGGCCGGCCGCCAGACGACGTTCCGCGGCCGGGGGGTCACGATCTGGGAGCGGGACGCGTCGGGCGAGTGGAAGTGCGTCCTCGACATCTGGAACCAGGCGGATGTCGGCAGCGCGCGCCGAGCCGGTCGCGAGGCCTCGTGACCCTCCGGGGGCGGCTCGGCGGGATCGCGGCGTCGTCGGGGGGCCTCGTCGCCGCCGTGGCCGTCACGGCCGCCTGCCTGCCCGGCGCGGGCGACGGGCCGGACCCGGGCTGGGCGGAGACACGGATCGAGATCGGCCCCCGTCCCGCGGCGGTGCTCGCTCGAGACTTCGACCGAGACGACGTCCTCGACCTCGCCGTGGCACACGGAGCCGACGGGGGCACGGTGACCCTGCTCCGCGGCGACGGTGACGGCGGGTTCGCACCGTGGCAGACGGTTCCGGCGGGAGCCAACCCCGTCGAGCTCGTCGCGGGTGACTTCGACGAGGACGGCCGCGTCGACCTCGTCGTCGCCAACCACGAGACGAGCCGGCTGACCCTCCTCTTCGGTGCGGAGGGCGGCGGCCTGGTCCGGTCCGGGCGATCGCGCGTCTCCCTCGACGTCGCGCCGCACGTGCACACCGCCGTGGCCGGCGACGTGAACGAGGACGGGCACCTCGATCTGCTGGTGGACCATCGGGACGCCGGCGCCGTCCGCGTCCTGACCGGACGGGGGGACGGCACGTTCGCCGACGCGGGACCCGTTCCGGTGGGCGGCGATCCGTACCGCTGGATGAGCCTCACGGACCGCGACGGCGACGGTCACCTGGATCTGGCCACTCCGAACCCGCGGTCGGTCCAGCTGTTGCGCGGTGACGGGTCGGGCAGCTTCGAGCCGGCGGAAGCCTTCGACGTCCCGGAGCTGGACCCGTTCGTGGTCGTCGAGGCCGACGTGAACGGCGACGGCCGGCTCGACCTGGGCGCCGGCGGCGGGCAGGGGGTGGGCGCGTTCGAGCTGTGGCTGCGCGACGCGGCCGGTGGATACGGCCGTGCACCGGGCTCGCCCTATCGGATCGCCACGGGTCCCTCCCGCGCCACGACGGGTGACCTCGACGGCGACGGGCTCGCCGACGTACTGGTGACCAGCTACGTGGGCAGCGAGGTCGCGCTCCTGCTGGGCGGCGACGGTCCCGTTCGGGTGGTCCGGATTCCGGTGGCGGGGAATCCGTACGCCGCCGACATCGGGGACTTCGACGGTGACGGACGCGCCGACTTCGTGACGTCCAACGACGGCTCGGGCGACGTGTCCGTCTTCCTCGCGACGGGAGGGGACCGTGAGCGGTGACGGAGGGCTCCCGCCCGCGGCGGCCCGGGTGCAGCGGGCGCTGGACGACCTCGGCGTCGAGGGGGAGGTCCGCGTGCTCCCGGGCTCCACCCGCTCCGCCGAACAGGCGGCGGCCACGATCGGGACGACGGTGGCCCGCATCGCCAAGAGCCTCGTCTTCCGGGGCCAGACCTCGGGCGAGCCGATCCTCGTGGTCGCGAGCGGCGCCAACCGGGTCGACGAGGCGGCGGTGGCCGGCACGGTCGGGGAGCCGGTGAGCCTGGCCTCTCCGGCTTTCGTGCGCGACCGGACGGGGTACGCCGTCGGGGGCGTCCCTCCGATCGGCCACGACCCTCCGATCCGGACGCTCCTCGACGGGGACCTCTTCGACCACCCGGAGATCTGGGCCGCCGCCGGCACCCCGCGGGCCGTCTTCGCCACGACGGCCGATACCCTGCTCGAGGCGACCGGGGGCGAGCGGACCGCCGTCGCGGCGGAGCGGACGGGGACGGAGCGATGACGCGGATCCTCTTCGTCTGCGTGGAGAACGCGTGCCGTAGCCAGATGGCGGAGGCGTTCGCCCGCGAGCTCGGCGGCCCCGGTGTGGAGGCGAGGAGCGCGGGATCGCGGCCGTCCGGCAGGGTCCACCCGACGGCGGTCGAGGTGATGGCGGAGCGGGGCATCGACCTGACGGATCACCGCTCCGAGGGCGTGGAGACGGTCCTCGGAGAGCCCTTCGACCTCGTGGTCTCGATGGGGTGCGGGGACGCCTGCCCCCGGGCGGGGGCCGACCGGCGGCTGGAGTGGGACGTCGAGGACCCGGCCGGAGGGCCTCGCGAGAAGTTCGTGTCGGCGCGGGACGAGATCGAGCGACGCGTGCGCGACCTGCTGGCGTCCGAGACGTCCCCGGACGAGGAGGCGGCGGCATGGAGCGGCACGTGAGGCTGGTCCTGTGAAGGGCGAAGGCACGGTGGTGGTGGCCACTTTCACGCGACGCCACGAGGCCGAGCTGGCCCGCGGATTCCTGACGGAGGCCGGCATCGAGGCCACGGTGACGGCCGACGACGGAGGGGGGAGTTTCGGGGTGCCCCTCACGTTCAGCCCCTCGAGCTTCGCCACGGTGCAGGTCCGCCGGGAGGACGAGGAGGCGGCCCGCGAGGTCCTCCGGGACGCCGGCTTCGGCGACGAGTGAACGTGTGGTCTGCAACCTCGTCGGTCCCGCGCTCGTAGGGAGGGCCGAGAGACGGACGGCGGCCATCACGAGCGGCGAGGGCGATCACGATGCGGAACCCCGGAACTGCTGGCATCCTCAGCTTCTTCGTGCCCGGCGTCGGGCAGATCTACAACGGCACCTTCCTCCGGGGGCTGTTCTGGTTGATCGTGACGCCCGGCCTGTGGATCGGCACCGGCGGGCTGCTGGGCTGGGTCTGCCACCTGATCTCCGCCTACACGGCACACGGCTACGCGCGGGAGCACCCGTACGGCTGACGTCGGTGCAGGCGTCTTCACTTCCGGCTCCCGTCGACGCAGATTCGGGGGGGAGCCGCCCGGCGGCGTTTCACGCATCCGCGACTCGTCCGGTTACAGGGGCGAGTGACGGACGAAACGCCGCCCCCGGCGGCCCGATCAGAGGAGGCGCCCCATGGACGCTCGCATTCGCACACTCGCCACGATCGCCCGCGGCCTCGTGCTCCTGCTGGCCGTCGGACTCGGCATCCCGCTGCTCGCCCTCCACCAGCTGAAGCTGGCGCTCGTGACGCTCCCGGTGCCTCCGGCCGGGTGACGCGGAGGCCGACGATGGCGGTGGCGACCGACGCCGGCGGGGCCCGGCGGCTCGAGGGGTGGATCGACGCTCACCACGGCGAGCTCCACGGCCACCTGACCGGCATGCTGGGCGATCCCGACGAGGCGGAGGACGTGCTGCAGGAAGTGTGGCTGACCGCCCATCGATCCCCGCCCGGGGAGGTTCCCGCGTCGGGACCGCGGGCGTGGCTGTACCGGGTCGCCACCCGCGCGGCGCTGGATCGCCTGGCTCGTCGTCGCCGGCGCACGGACCTGCTGGATCGTCATGGCGCGGAGCTGGAGCCGACGCGGGCTCCGCGGCCGGACGAGCTGCTCGACGGCCCGTCCGAGGCGTTGCGCGAGCGGGTCCGCTCCCGTGTCGCCGCTCTGCCGAGGAAGCAGCGCGAGGCGGTCTGGCTCCGCTGGATCGAGGGCCGCGACTACGGGTCCGTCGCCGAGACGATCGAGAGCACGCCCGCGGCGGCGCGGGCCAACGTCTACCAGGGCCTGAAGAAGCTCCGGACCGAGCTGTCGGGGCTGTGGGGAGAGGAGGCAGGAGCATGAACCGGCGAGGATGCGGCTGCACGGAGGAGGAAGTGCTGGCCTTCGTGGCGGGCGACCTGGAGGAGGGCGCCGCCACGAGCGTGGCCGAGCACCTCGGGGTCTGCGAGGGGTGCCGCGACGCGGCGGCCGACTACCTCGCGCTCGAGGCGGCGCTCACCGCGTGCTGCGACGACGGGGCCGTGCGCTGGCATCGCTTCCGGCTCGCGTCGCGCACCTTCCACGTGGCCGCCACGGACGAGGGGATCGCGCGAATCTCCTGGCAGCAGGAGAGCGACGACGCGTTCGCGCGGGAGATGGGAGAGCGCTTCCCGGGGAGGCCGGTGGTCCGGGATCCCGACGCACTCCGCGCGGCGGAGCGGCAGCTCCGGGAGTACTTCGCGGGGGAGCGCACCAGCTTCGACCTGCCGTTGGACCTCTCCGAGCTGACCGAATTCCAGCGCCGCGTGCTGAGGGGCGCACGCCGGCTCGGCCACGGACAGGTGGCCTCCTACGGCGAGCTCGCCCGCGGGATCGGCCGGCCGCGCGCGGCCCGGGCCGTCGGCAACGCGCTCGGGCGCAACCCGGTCGCGATCGTGATCCCCTGCCATCGCGTGATCCGGAGCGACGGCGGTCTGGGCGGCTACGGGGGCGGGGTGGAGTACAAGGAGCAGCTGCTCCGGCTCGAGGGCCGCGAAGACCTGCTCCGCGCGGGCTGACGGCGCTTGGCCGAGTCCCCGACCACCCGTCTGCGGCGCTGGGGGTTCAACCTCTTCCCGGCGTTCCGGGGCACGGGAGCGTGGATCACCTACCTGGCCGACGACTTCCGGGAGGTCCGGCTCCGGATCCCCCTCTCCTGGAGGACGCGCAACTACGTCGGCACGATCTTCGGGGGCAGCATGTACGCCGCCGTGGATCCCGTGTACATGCTCATGCTGATCCAAGTGCTCGGATCGCGATACGAGGTCTGGGACAAGGCGGCCTCGATCCGGTTCCTGGAGCCGGCGCGCGAGACGCTCTACGCGCGGTTCCGACTCTCCGAGGAGGAGACCGAGGCGATCCGGGAGGTGCTGGAGGAGCGGCCGTCGACCGATCGCCGCTACGAGGTCGAGCTCCGTTCCGAGCAGGGCGTCGTGCACGCCCGGGTGGAGAAGGTGGTCCACGTGCGGAGGCGACGAGGCTGACACCCACGCGAACCGACGGCAGGAGGAGCGGTGAGCGATTCGACGGAGGACGGCGGCGCTCGGCACGGCGAGCCGGCGGCCGGGCGACTCGAGGCGATCTGGCGCAAGCGTGCCCGGCGGGGCCCCATGGATCCGCTCGACCGCGGCCGGCTGAGCGAGGGCGAAGGGCTCGAGGGCAACGCCGACACCGGCGGGTATCGGCAGGTGACGATCATCGCTCGCGCGGCCTGGGAGGCGGCCGAAGAGGAGCTCGGACGCACGGTGGACCCGGTCGCCCGTCGAGCCAACCTCCTGGTCTCCGGCCTGGAGCTGGCGCACCGGACGGGCGACGAGCTCGCCGTCGGCGACGCACGCCTGCTGGTGCACGGGGAGACGAAGCCGTGCGGGCGCATGGACGAGGCGGCCGACGGTCTGCGGAGCGCGCTCGAGCCGGAGTGGCGGGGCGGCGTCTACGCGGAAGTGATCTCCGGGGCCGAGATCCGTGTGGGCGACGCGGTGCGGTGGGTGCGATGACGGAGCGAGCGATCGACCGGCGGCTCGCGCGTCCCTCGGACCGGTGACGGGGCGCGGCGGTATGTGAGCCGCGACGGCAGGAACCGGACGATCGGCGACGGAGGAGGTCGAGACGTGATGAGAGGCGAGGAGTCACCCCGGGTGGAGGAGGTCTCGTGGGGGACGCTGCGGGTGGAGGGGGCGCGGTCGGCGTACAAGGACGCCAAGCTCTGGCCCGGCGGCTCGCGCGAGTGGGACTGGCGCGAGACCGGGACCGAGCACGAGCCGGGCATCCAGCCCGAGGACGTGGAGGAGCTGCTGGCGCACGGTGCCGAGACGGTGATCCTCTCGCAGGGCATGAACGAGCGGCTGCAGGTCATGGACGAGACGCTGGAGCTGCTGGAGGACGAGGGAGCGTCGGTCCACGTGCTGCCCACCGAGGAAGCGGTCGAGCTCTACAACGAGCTGGCGAGCCACGAGCCGGTCGGCGCCCTCATCCACTCGACCTGCTGAGGGCCGGGTGACCCGCTCGATCGACAGCCGGGTCGTCCACGGCCTGCGCTCAGACGCGGAGCCCGAAGGGGCGGTCGTGCCGCCCATCTTCCAGACGGCCATGTTCGAGTTCTCGGAGGCCGGCGACGGCGACCCGCTGCGCTACATCCGCTACGGGAACACGCCGGACCAGCGTCGGGTGGCGGCCCATCTGGCCGACCTGGCGGGGGCGGAGGACGGCCTGGTCGTCGCCAGCGGGATGGCGGCCGTCTCCTGCGCCCTCCTCTCGGTCCTCTCGGCGGGGGACCACCTGCTCGCGCAGCGCGAGCTGTACGGGGGGACCAGGGACCTGCTCCTCGAGGGCCTGCCGGAGCTCGGCGTCGAGGTGGACCTCGTGGACGGTTCCGACGCCGACGGCTGGGCCGAGGCCCTCCGGCCGTCGACCCGTGCGGTCTACCTGGAGAGCGTCTCCAACCCCCTGCTCGCCGTCGCGGACCTGGAGGGCGCCGTGCGCTTCTGCCGCGAGCACGGCCTGGTCTCGATCGTCGACAACACCTTCCTCACACCGATCCAGTGCCGGCCCGCCGAGCTCGGCTTCGACCTCGTGGTGCACAGCGCCACCAAGTACCTGAACGGCCACTCCGACATCGTGGCCGGCGCGCTGCTCGGCGCGTGCGATCGGGTGGCCGCCGCGCGTCGCCGCCTCCAGCAGCACGGGGCGGCGCTGGATCCGCACGCCTGCTTCCTGCTGGGCCGCGGGCTGCGCACCCTGGCGCTCCGGGTCCGCAGGCAGGCGGCGTCGGCGCTCCGGCTGGCCCGGACGCTCGCCGACCATCCCGCGGTGGAGCGCGTGCACCACCCCGGCCTCCCGGACCACCCCGGCCACCGTCGGGCGAGCGAGCTGTTCGACGGGTTCGGCGGCATGCTCTCCTTCGAGCCCGTCGGGGGCGTGGAGGCGTCACGGCGCGTGCTGGACGCGCTGACGCTGCCGTTGGTGGCGCCGAGCCTCGGCGGCGTCGAGACGCTCGTCTCCCGTCCGGCGGCCACCTCCCACGCCTCGATGCCGCGCGAGGAGCGGGTGGCGGCCGGGATCACCGACGGCCTGATCCGGCTCTCGGTGGGGATCGAGGCCGCCGTCGACCTCGAGGCGGACCTGCTCCGGGCGCTCGACTCCGCCGGGGGCTAGTCGGCGGACCACTCCTCGGCACACCCCTCCGTTCGGCTCGTGTCGGCGATGCCGAAGATCTTCCAGCCTCCCTCCGCGCGGTAGAGCTGGAAGGCGTTCACCCCGCAGTGGTGGAGCTCGCCGTCGAGGTAGAAGACGTACTCCATCCAGGCGGTGGCGAGTCGGCCGTCCCGCCGCACGCGGATCTCCCCGATCTTCTCGTCCAGGCTCCCGGGCTCGGCGGATCCGATCGTCGCGAGGAACCGATCCACCGCCACCCGCCGAAGCACCACTCCCGAGTCCCGCTCGACCGGGCGTGCGAGGGTCGCCTCCGGATGGAAGAGCTGCCGGGCCCGCGCGCTGTCGGCGTTCCTCATCGCGTCGAAGAGCCGTTCCACGGCTCCCGCCGGCGTCGACGGCAGGGCCGTCGCGTCGTCGTCCTGGGCCCGCGCCTCCGTCGGTGACAGGGCCGGGAGCAGGAGGGCGAGCAGAATGGCGAGAGCGGGCGATGCGAGTCGGAACGAGACAGGGGCGTCGGATCTCACGTGGGTCTCCGTGTCGGTGGACGGCGGGAGCTCGATGCGTTCCGGCCGCAATCTCGCGGGCGGGTCCGGCTTGCGCCACCGGTCGGGTAGGTCCTATCCGTTCGGCATGGACACGGCCCGACGCACGCACGGCTTCAGCGAGTCCGTCATCCGCGAGATGACCCGCGTGGCGTCCCGCCACGGGGCCGTCAACCTCGCCCAGGGCTTCCCGAACTACCCGGCGCCCGACGTCCTCAAGGAGGCCGCGCGACGTGCGATCGCCGAGGACGTCAATCAGTACGCCGTCACCTGGGGCGCCCCCCGGCTCCGCGAGGCGATCGCCTCCAAGTACGAGCGCACGTACGGGATGTCGGTCGATCCCGACACCGAGATCACCGTGACCTGCGGGGCCACCGAGGCCATGGCCGCGTCCCTGATGGCGCTGGTCGATCCGGGCGATCGGGTCGTGGTGCTCGAGCCCTTCTACGAGAACTACGGGCCGGACGCCGTGCTGTGCGGGGCGGACCCGGTCTACGTCCCCATGGGGGGCGGCCCCGGGATCGACCTCGAGGCGCTGGGCGGGGCGCTGGAGGAGGGACCCCGCGCGCTCGTCCTGAACTCGCCGAACAATCCGACCGGCAGGGTGGTGGGCCGGGATCAGCTGGAGCGGATCGCCGAGCTCTGCCGCGAGCACGACGTCATCGCCGTCACCGACGAGATCTACGAGCACATCGTCTACGAGGGCGAGCACGTCCCGCTGGCCACCCTGCCCGGCATGAGGGAGCGGACCGTCACGATCAGCGGAGCCTCGAAGACCTTCGCCGTCACGGGTTGGAGGATCGGGACGATCGTCGCTCCCGCCGACGCCACCGGGGCGATCCGGAAGGTCCACGACTTCCTCACGGTGGGCGCGCCGGCGCCGCTCCAGCAGGGGGTGGCGGCGGCGATGGAGACCCTCGGCTCCGAATACTACGCGGAGCTGGAGAGCGACTACCTCGAGCGCCGGGAGCTGCTCCATCAGGGCCTGACGACCGCGGGGTTCCGCTGCAGCAGGCCGGCCGGGGCCTATTACGTCCTGGCGGACTTCACGGAGCTCGACGACCGGCCTTCCGACGCCTTCGCGCGATGGCTCGCCGAGGAGGTGGGCGTCGCGCCCGTCCCCGGGGCCAGCTTCTTCCATCGCCCCGGCGAGGGCGACGGGCTGGTGCGGTTCGCCTTCTGCAAGACGCTGGACGTGCTGGAGGAAGCGGCGGACCGGCTCGCGGGGCGTTTCGCATGAGCGGCGGCGACTCCGTGGACGGCGGCCGTCGCGACGGGGCCGGGAGCGCCGCGGACCGGCCCGGGAGCACCCTGGCCGAGCGGATGGCGGATCGCACGCCCATCACGATCCCGTCGCGGCACAATCCGACCCTCGCCCGGCTCGTCGAGCGCGTGAACGAGGACCCGACCTATCACGCCCTCTGGGTCGCCCAGAACGTGATGGCGGTCGACCGGCTCGGGATCTCCGACCACGGGCCGGTCCACGTCCAGATCGTCGCGAACTCCGCCCTCCGGATCCTCCGCCTGCTCGTGCGCGCCGGGGTCGAGCCCTCGGTGGTCGCGGACTGGGGGTTCACGGGCGACGACGCGGAGGTGGTCGTGGTGCTGGCAGCCCTGGTGCACGACCTCGGCATCTCGGTGCACAGGAACGAGCACGAGACCTACTCGCTCTTCCTGGCGAGCCCGAAGCTCGAGGAGCTCCTCTCGGAATGCTACGAGCCCGAGGAGGCGGCCGTGATGCGGTCGGAGGCCCTCCACGCCGTGATCGCCCATCGTGCCGGCGGCACGCCCGTGACCCTGGAGGCCGGGGTGCTGAAGGTGGCCGACGCGCTCGACATGGCGGAAGGCCGCTCCCGGATCCCCTTCGAGTCGGGATCGAAGAGCATCCACTCGGTCTCGGCGGCCGCGATCGAGGCCGTCCACATCGAGGAGGGCGACCGCAAGCCGGTGCGGATCCGCGTCGACATGACGAACTCGGCCGGCGTCTTCCAGGTCGACGAGCTGCTGCGCAACAAGCTCCGGGGCTCCGGCCTCGAGGAGCACCTCCAGGTCGAGGGCCACATCGAGGGGGAGACGGAGAAGCGCCTCATCGAGAGGTTCGAGCTCTGAATCGCGGCCCCGACCGCGGGGCGTGACGTGGCTGGAACGGTCCTCGGCGCCCGGGTATCATAGGCCGGCCGTCCCGCCGGCCCGCGGAGCTCGCCGGCCGGCCCTCCTCGCAATCGACCGGACGGAGCGCGTGACGCAGACGACGCCCAGCTCGGAGACGCTGGATCCCGCCGCGACCGCCGGCTCCCCCTTCGCCGAGCGGCGCCGGAGCGTCACGGTCCGGATCGGGGACGTCGCGGTCGGGGGCGACCATCCCGTGGTCGTGCAGTCGATGACGAACACGGACACGGCGGACGCGGAAGCCACGGCGACCCAGGTCGAGGAGCTCGCCGCCGCCGGGTCCGAGCTGGTACGGATCACCGTCAACAGCTCCGACGCGGCCGAGGCCGTGCCCGAGATCGCGCGGCGGCTGCGCGATCGGGGCGTCGACGTCCCGCTGATCGGCGACTTCCACTTCAACGGCCACATCCTGCTCCCCGAGCACGACGACTGTGCCGAGGCGCTCGACAAGTACCGGATCAACCCCGGGAACGTGGGCCGCGGCGACCGGTGGGACGACCACTTCGCCACCATCGTCCGCCAGGCGATCGAGCACGACAAGCCCGTGCGGATCGGGGTGAACTGGGGGTCGCTGGACCAGGACCTGCTGACCCGGATGATGGACGAGAACGCCGGCCGGGAGGAGCCGCGGGACGCCCACGCGGTGACCCTGGCAGCGATGGTCGAGAGCGCCCTGTCATCGGCCCGATTCGCCGAGGAGGTCGGCCTCGCCCACGACCGGATCGTCCTGAGCGCGAAGGTGTCGGCGGTGCCCGACCTGGTGACGGTCTACCGGGCGCTGGCGTCGCGCTGCGACTATCCCCTGCATCTGGGCCTGACCGAGGCCGGCATGGGCCGCAAGGGCGTCGTGGCCAGCTCGTCGGCGCTCTCCCTCCTGCTCGGTGAGGGGATCGGCGACACGATCCGCATCTCGCTCACGCCCCGGCCCGGCGGCGACCGGACGGAGGAGGTGCGGGTGGCCCAGCAGATCCTCCAGTCGATGGGCATCCGGAGCTTCCAGCCCCAGGTGTCGGCCTGCCCGGGCTGCGGGCGCACCAGCAGCACTTTCTTCCAGGAGATGGCCGAGGAGATCCAGGGACACCTGGACGACCGGATGCGGAGCTGGCGGGAGACCCACCCGGGCGTGGAGGAGCTCCAGGTGGCGGTCATGGGTTGCGTCGTCAACGGGCCGGGCGAGTCCAAGCACGCGGACATCGGGATCTCGCTGCCGGGGGACTTCGAAAAGCCCGCCGCGCCGGTCTACGTCGACGGCGAGAAGCACTCGGTGCTGCGGGGGGACGAGATCGTCTCCGAATTCCTGGCGATCCTGGAGGCGTACGTGGAGCGTCGCTTCGGCCGGGAAGGCGAGGCGGCCGGAGCGGTCGAGGCTTCCTAGTCGTTCCTGCGCCGCTTGCGACGCCGTCGGCGCCGCTCGGCGGCCTTCTGCTTCCTTCGACGAGCCTCGCTCGGCTTCTCGTAGAACCGATTCTTCTTGATGTCGCGGAAGATGCCCGCTCGCTGGACCTTCCGACGAAACTTCTTCAGCGCGCGGTCCAGGTCCTCACCGTCACGAAGTCGATACTCCAAAGAGATCCCCTCCCCAGGGCTGTTGCATGGTCACGGGACGTCGGCGCCCCACGTCGGGCGCGCGCCCCACAATGTCACACCGGGCGAGCCCGGCTGTTCCGGCCCCGACGTCTCAGCTTCCGCCGAAGAAGCGTCGTCCGAGCTTTTCCCGGAGCTGAGCGCCGAGCCCGCGGTCGTCTTCCGCCGCGGCCGACTCGGACCCGGACGCTTGCCGCTCGGTGGTCGAGCCCACGCCCGCCGCGTGCGCCTCGAGGCTGTCCCCCTCGCGCACGACCTTCAGGGCCTTCGGTCCCTTCTCCGCGTTCTCGATCTCGTACTCCACGGTCTCTCCCTCGTCGAGCGTCTTGAAGCCCTCGCCGAGGATGTTGGAGTGATGGACGAACACGTCCTCTCCGTCACCGCGCTCGATGAAGCCGTATCCCTTCTCGTTCGAAAACCACTTCACGGTCCCCGTCTCGCGTGCCATCGTTGCGAACCCTCCTGCTGGTGAGGCCGACGACCGTCCGGACCGGTGGATCCGATCGACCGGACGGTCGACCCGCCTCGTGGATACTCTTCGCAGATACGACGAACGCGCCCATCGGCTCGTCCCGCCGCGGGGCGCGCGTTCCGACGTGGCCCCTCGGGCCACCGGGCGAAAAGATACCTCCGTCCGATTCCGGCGACAAGTGACGGGGGAACGATAAGGGCGTGGAAAACTTGCTCTTCGCCTTCTTCGGCCGCTATATTCGGCCGTCGAATTCCTGCCGAAAACAGCCGCCACGAGACCGTCGTCGCGACGGCGCCCGCACGCCGGGAGCCCGTCGCGTTCGGGCGGGAAGGGAGCAGACAGGATGGCGCAGAGGATCTCCGTGCAGCAGGGCGGCGTCGTCGAGATCGAGGGCAAGACCTACCGGATCCCCAGCGACTTCTCCTCCCGCGAGGTCTTCAGCTACCACCGGTTGCTGGAACCCATCCCCGACATTCCCGGCGGCACGAGCCTCTCGGACGAGCAGCGGGCCGAGCAGCGCGCCTTCCTGCTCCGACGGGCCGCGGCGTGTGTGATCCCGGGCCTGCAGGCCGAGACGCTCGAGCGGCTCTCGCTGCGGAGCCTGCAGCAGCTGCACGGATGGATCGCGGAGCATCGCCCCGACCTGGCCGTGGCCTCTCCCTTGCTGAACCACTGATCCGAACGGCCGTCTCCCGCGACGGATCGGCCCTCCGGAGGGTTCGCCGCTAGCGACGCGTCCCGCGCCCCGTCGGCTCCGACGCCGGGCGGTCGCGGTGGCCGCGCGCCCCCCCGCTCGCCCGCCGGCCGGCGACAGGAAGGGATCATGGACCGAGCCGATCGATTCCGCAGAGCGAAGATCGTCTGCACCGTGGGACCGGCCACGCACGACCGGGAGGCGCTGCGCTCCCTGATCCGGGCCGGCGCGGACGCCATCCGGATCAACTTCTCCCACTCCGACCACGAGACCGCCGCCGAGGTCCTGGCCTCCGTCCGGGCCTGCGAGCGCGAGCTGGAGCGGCCGGTCGCCGTGATCGGCGACCTGCAGGGCCCCAAGATTCGCCTCGGCGAGCTGTCGGGCAGCGTGAGCATCGTCGAGGGCCGGCGCTACCTGCTCGTCCCGGATTCGGAGCGGGCGCGCGCCGTCGACGGGGCGGAGGAGGCGGCGACGGTGCTCCCCGTGACCTACGCGTCGCTGGCGGAGGACGTCTCGCCGGGTGACCGGATCCTGCTCGACGACGGTCGGATCGAGCTCCGCGCCCGGAGCGTCCGGGACGACGTCGTCGAGGCCGAGGCGCTCTCCTCCGGCTCGGTGACCACCGGGAAGGGCATCAATCTCCCGGGCGTCACGGTCAGCGCCCCGAGCCTGACGGAGAAGGACGGCCGCGACCTCGCGTTCGCGATGGAACAGGAGATGGACCTGGTCGCCCTCAGCTTCGTGCGCCGCCCCTCCGACCTGGCCGAGCTCCGGGACCGGACCCGGGACCGCTGCCTCATCATCGCGAAGATCGAGAAGGACCAGGCGCTCGAGCAGCTCGTCGAGGTGATCCGGGGAAGCGACGCCGTCATGGTGGCGCGCGGCGATCTCGGGGTGGAGCTCCCCTACGAGGAGGTCCCCCTGGTCCAGAAGCGCATCGGCCGGCTGGGCCAGGAGCTGGCCCGACCGAGCATCACGGCGACGCAGATGCTCGAATCGATGACGGAGAACCCGCGCCCGACGCGGGCCGAGGTGTCGGACGTGGCGACGGCGCTGCTGGACGGGGCCGACGCGGTCATGCTGTCGGCCGAGACCGCGGTGGGCCGCTTCCCGGTCGAGTCGGTCCGCGCCATGTCGCGGATCATCCGGCGCATCGAGCGGGAGGGTCCGCCCTATCCCTCAGCGGTGGGCGAGGGCCCGCGTCGCGAGCGGGCCGCCGTGCAGCAGTCCACCTCGGGCGCGATCGCGGCGGGCGCCATGCAGACCGTCGAGCGGCTCCGGTCGCCGTTCCTGGTCACGTTCACGCGCAGCGGATTCACCGCCCGCGTGGTCGCCGCGCAGCGGCCGCCGGTGCCGATCCTGGCGGTCACCGACCAGCCGGCCACCTGGCGCCAGCTCGCCGTCGTGTGGGGCGTGAAGCCGGTGCTGTTCGAGGGCGACGTGAGCTACGAGAACATGCTGGAGCGCACCCGCGAGGTGGCGACGGAACAGGGGTTCGGCGAGCCCGGCGACCACTTCGTCGTCACGGCCGGCGTGCCCTTCCACGTGACGGGTACCACGAACATGATCCGGATCGAGGAGCTCTGACGGGCGGTGGATCGACGAGCGGGGCGCGCAGGCCCGTGAAAGTCCGCTTCCTCGGCACGGGTACGTCGTTCGGCGTGCCCGTGGTCGGCTGCCGCTGCGAGGTGTGCTCCTCGGACGACCCGCGCGACGTCCGCACCCGGCACGGGCTGCTCGTCGAATCCGACGGACGCCGGCTGCTCGTCGACACCCCGCCCGAGCTGAGGCTGCAGCTCGTGGAGGCCGGCGTTCGACAGGTCGACGCCGTGTGGCTCACCCATCCGCACGCGGACCACGTCCACGGGATCGACGACCTGCGCATCTTCACGCTGCGCAGCGGCGAGGCCCTGGAGGTCCACGTCGCCGAGGAGTACGCGGAGGAGGTGCGCGGCCGCTTCTCGTACATCTGGCGCCGGGACGCGAAGCCCTCCCCGGGAACGACGGTCCCCGACCTCCGGCTCGTGCCCTTCGGCGATCGGGAGCCGGTGCGGGCGGCCGGCATGGAGCTGACGCCCGTGGCCTTTCCGCACGGCTCGTGGCGCAGCTACGGATTCCGGGTGGGCGATCTCGCGGTCGTCGTCGACGCCAAGGCCATTCCGGAGGACGCCCTGGAGCTCCTCGAGGACGTCGAGGTGCTGGTGATCAACGCCCTGTGGCACGGGGACCCCCATCCCAGCCACTTCAACGTGGAGGAGGCGGTGGAGACCGCCCGGGCGCTCGGGGCGCGCCGGACGTATCTCACGCACATGACACACCGGCTGGGGCACGCGTCGCTCGAAGCCCGGCTCCCCGACGACGTCCGCCCCGCCCACGACGGCCTCGAGGTCCGGCTGTGACCGGGGCACCGGAGCGCGACGACGTCCTGGTCCGGGCGCTGGAGCGGATGGCCCATCAGATCAAGAACCCGCTCCAGGCCGTGGCGGTGAACCTCGAGGTGATACGGAGCCGGCTGGAGAGGGAGGCGCCCGAGAACTGGCGGGAGGTGGAGCGGTTCGCCGACGCCGTCGACGCCAACGTGCGGCTCCTCGATCGGCGCCTCCGTCTCCTGCTCGACCTGGGTCGTCGGGACGCCGGCGGCGCCCCGGCCGAGGTGGACGCGGCGTCCCTGGCCCGGGAGTTCGCCGCGGCGCTCCGATGGGACGAGGAGCCTCCCGGCGTCCGGGTGGAGGGCTCCTCCGGGTTGGCGGCCCGGGTACGGCCGGGCGAGCTCCTGGCGCTCCTGCTCGAGCTCTGGGGGTCGGCGCTCGACGCCGGGGCCGAGGAGACCCACGTGGCGGTCGACGGCGACGGCGGCGGGGTGCGGCTCACGGTCTCGCTTCCGGCCGACGCCGACCCCGACCTCGGGACGCTGAGCGCCGCCGCGGAGCGGGCGGGCGGCCGGCTGGAGACGGAGGCCGTCGAGGGCGGGATCGAGGTCCGCCTCGAGCTGGCCGGCGG
>CAZEUW010000012.1:0-19873 GCA_964515425.1 uncultured Gemmatimonadota bacterium
CCGAGAGGACGCTCTACCTGCAGGGGTTCAGCAAGGTGCTGAACATCGGCCTCCGGACCGGTTTCGTCGTCGCCCCGACGCCCTATCTGGAGAGGCTCCGAGCCGGCGTCCGTGCGTCGATATGGATTCCCGCCCCGCTGATGACGGAGATCACGACCCGCTGGATCCGGGAGGGGACGGCGGACCGGATCATCGAGAGGAAGCGAGCGAGCATGTCCGAACGCCAGACAGCCGCCCGGCGAATCCTGGACGGCTTCGACGTCCTCGGCGATCCGAGGGCGAGCCACCTGTGGCTGCAGCTTCCGGAGGGATGGCGCAGCGATCAGTTCGTCCGTGAAGCCAGGGACCGGAACGTCCTGGTCACCGGTGCGGATGCGTTCACCGTCACCCGGCAGGTGCCGGCAGGCGCCAGACTGTCCCTCGGGAGGCCCGGCACGCTCGAGGAGATGGCCACCGGACTCGAGGTCCTGCGGGAGATCCTCGAGAGCGGACCTGCGACATCGGCGACCGTGATCTAGTCGCGCTGACGTCGAGTCGGCGCCTTCACGCTCGTCCGGCGCGAGAGCCCCGTTCACGTCCTGGCTCGACGGCGAGTCGCGGTCCCGAGAATGGGCCGGGCTGGAGTTGAACCAGCGACCTCACGCTTATCAGGCGTGCGCTCTAACCAGGCTGAGCTACCGGCCCCCGATGAAGCGGGACGAAAAAGGCGAGCCGTGGGCGGCTCGCCGGGGCCCCTGAACGTAGAGGCCGTCCCCCGTCAGTCAACCCGATCGGAGGGCGCGGGTTCCGGTGCGGGACACGCCGCCGCGTGTCCGGTCAGAACTTCCGGCGGCCCGAACGGTAGTAGCGACGTGTTCCGGCGGAGGCGTCGCTCTCACACCCCCACTTCCGAGAGGAACGGTGCCCATGACCACGATCCTTCGTTCGAAGCCCCGCACGATCCCGGTCGCGATCGCGGCCGGCGCGCTCCTCGTCGCCGGCTGCTCGAGCCTGGAGATCAGCGGCGTCGACGACGGCCCGGCCTTCATCGACCTCTTCCTCCAGGTGCCCGAGGGTCAGTCCGCCTCGGTCGCACCCGACGGATCGTTCAACGTGCAGATCGGCGACGGCGAGGTCGACCTCACGATCGTCAGCGCACAGCTCATCTGGGACGACCTCGAGTTCGCGCGTACGGGGGACGATTGCGTGATCTCGGAGACGGCGGACGACGGCGACGAGTGCAACGAGGTGGCCGTGCAGCCGAGCGTCCTGGATCTGCAGATCGAGACCGCACCCCAGGAGGTCGGGGTCTTCCGGGCCCCCGTCGAGCCGGGCTCCTACCAGCGGTTCCAGTTCGCCCTGCACGTGGCGGAGAGCGGGGAGAGCGGGTTCCTCACCCAGGGCTTCCAGGAGGGCACGAGCGTGATGGTGGTCGGCAACATCGAGGACGCCGACGGGACGTCCGACGTCAGCTCCCTGTTCGGACCGACGGGTCTGGTGGAGCTGTCCTTCCCGAACCCGATCTCGCTCGAGGCGGGAGAGTCCGCCCAGATCTTCCTCACGGTCGACGTGGCGAGCTGGTTCCGGGACGAGAACGGCGACGTGATCGACCCGCGAGAAGCCGACGACGGCGGCGCGCTCGCCGCGACGGTGCGCGAGAACATCATCCAGTCCTTCGCGCTCCAGGGAGGCGGTTAGCCGCGGACCGAAACGGCGGCCGCGGGGCGCTTCAGCCGCCGCGGGGCTGGCCGGTCACGCTGCGCCGCGGCCGGCCTACCAGTCCTTGGGCGGGCGCCCCGGGCGGTCCTCCTCCGCCTCTTCCTCGAATTCGTCCTCGAGCTCGTCCCACTCCTCCTCGTCTTCGAGATCTTCGTCGTCGAAGTCTTCGTCGTCGAGGTCCTCGTCCCAGTCGTCCGCGTCCTCCTCTTCGGATTCTTCCCAGCCCTCGTCCTCGCCCTCTTCCCACGCTTCGTCGTCGGACCACTCGTCCTGCGACATGACAGATCCCTCCTGAGGAGATGATGACCGGACATCGGCCGCATCCCGCGGCGCGGACCGCGTTCCCGGCAACGTAGATCGGGCGGCCCGGCTGTCAAGCTACGCCCTCGCGTCCTCCCGGCGATCCTTCTTCCGGCCGTGCTCGGTGAGGGATCGCTTGCGCAGCCGGATCGCGTCCGGGGTCACCTCGACCAGCTCGTCGTCCTCGATGAACTCGAGACCGAACTCGAGGGTGACCTCGCGCGCCGGCTCCAGCTCCACCGCGTCGTCGGCCCCCGCCGCTCGGACGTTCGTGAGCTTCTTCTGCTTCGTCAGGTTGATCTCGAGGTCCTTCTCCCGGTTGCGCTCGCCGACGATCATCCCGTCGTAGACCGCGTCGCCGGGCCGCACGAACATCCTGCCCCGGTCCTGCAGGTTCCAGATCGAGTAGGGCGTGGCGGTCCCCCGCGCCATGGAGACCAGCGCGCCGGTGCGGCGGGTCTCGAGGGCGCCGGCCCAGGGCCCGTATTCCGCGAACTGGCGGTGGAGCGTGCCCTCGCCGCGCGTGTCGGTCAGGAACTCCGAGCGGTAGCCGGCCAGCCCGCGGGAAGGCACCCGGAAGCGGAGGCGGACGATGCCGGCCATCTCGCCGCTCATGCCGACCAGCTCGCCCTTCCTCTCGCCCAGCTTCTCGATCACGCGGCCCATCACCTCCCGCGGGACGTCGGCGACGACCTCCTCGTAGGGCTCGAGACGGCGGCCGTCCTCCTCCCGGGTGATGACCTCGGGACGCGAGACGCTGAACTCGTAGCCCTCCCGCCGCATCTGCTCCATCACGACGGCCAGGTGCAGCTCGCCGCGGCCCGAGACCCTGAAGCGGTCCGGCTCGTCGGTGGGCTCGACGCGCAGCGCCACGTTGCTGAGCGTCTCGCGCTCGAGCCGCTCACCGATCTGCCGCGAGGTCACCTTGTCGCCCGACTGACCGGAGAGCGGCGAGTCGTTGGGCCGGATCTCCACGGCCAGCGTCGGCGGCTCGACGGCGATGCCCTCCAGCCGTCCGGGCCGCTCCGGATCGCACAGCGTCGCCCCGATCTCGGCGTCCTCCATCCCGGCCACGGCCACGATCTCGCCGGCCGCGGCGCCCTCGACCTCGCGCTTCTCGAGGCCCTCGAAAGCGTAGAGCTTCGGCACCCGGACCTCGAGGCTGGGTTCGTCGGCGTCCAGCGGCCACACGGCCACCGCCTGCCCCTCGCGGACCCGGCCCGCCTCGATGCGCCCGATGGCGAGCCGCCCCAGATAGGGCGAGTAGTCGAGGGTCGAGACGAGCAGGCGGAAGGGCGCCTCCGGATCGCCGGACGGGGCCGGCACCACGTCGGCCACGGCCCGGAACAGCTCCTCGAGGTCGGGGGCGCCGCCCGGACCTCCGTCCGTGCCGCCCGACCGCCACGATCGCGCCCGCTCGAGGTCGCGCGTGGCCCAGCCGTCGCGCGCGGAGGCGTAGAGGAAGGGGGCGTCGAGCTGGTGGTCGTCCGCCTCCAGCTCCAGGAAGAGCTCGAGCACCTCGTCGTGGACCCGGGTGGGCTCGGCGTCCGGGCGGTCGACCTTGTTGACCACGACCACCGGCTGGAGGCCGAGGTCCAGCGCCTTCCGGGTGACGAAGCGCGTCTGCGGCATCGGCCCCTCGAAGGTGTCCACCAGCAGCAGCACGCCGTCCACCATGCGGAGGATGCGCTCGACCTCGCCCCCGAAGTCCGCGTGCCCCGGCGTGTCGACCAGGTTGACCTTCATCTCCTCGCCCGCCGGCGACCGCCAGCGCACGGCGGCGCTCTTCGAGAAGATCGTGATCCCCCGCTCCCGCTCCTGGGGGTCCTGGTCCATCACCCGCTCCTGGATCTGCTGGCCGGCCCGGAAGGTCCCGGTGGCCTGGAGCATCCGGTCCACGAGGGTCGTCTTCCCGTGGTCGACGTGGGCGACGATGGCGATGTTGCGGAGCTGGGTCACGGGTCGGCGTCGGGGCGGTGAGGGTGCGGGATCGAGGGGCGGCGAAGGCCGATCCGGCCGTGCGCCGGAGATCCATCGGGTGCAAGAACCGGACGCGCCGCGGCTCGTTGCTGACGCCCCACCGCGACCCTACCTTGCGGGGGCCGACACCCCCGCCCTCGAAGTCGACCCCGACATGCCACGAACGCGAGCCTCGCGGAACCGCCTCGGTGCCCTCGTCGCCGTCCTCCTGCTGGCGCCGCTGGCGGCCCTGGCCTGCGGCCAGCAGACGGCGCTCGGCCCGCACAACACGGTCATCGTCGTCTCCGCCGGCGACTCGCTCTGGCAGGAGGTCCGGGACACCACCTACGCGGTCCTCGAGCCGACGATGTTCACCACCCGCGAGGAGAAGAAGTTCTACGTCGAGCAGATCGACACGGCGGCGACGCCGGACTTCCAGCAGCTCCGGACCTTCCGCCGCGTCCTCGTCTTCGGCACCCCGGACAACCGCTTCGTGCGCGAGATCGTCGACGCCGCGGACGGGGAGATGCCCGAGCCGCCCGCCGTCGTGCAAGCGCGTGACGTCTGGGCCCGCGACCAGCGCGCCGCGGCGGTGATCCTCACGCCCGAGCGCGAGTCGGCGGACTGGCGGAGCCAGCTCCCCCGGCTGGCCGCCTGGGTCGACACCACCTACCAGGACTTCGTGCGGCAGCGGATGTTCGTGAGCGGCCCGGACACGGCCGCGGCCGACTCGCTGGCCGACCGGTTCGGCTTCGGCCTGACCTTCCCCGCCGTCTACGACGTGGCGATCCGGGGCGAGGGCGACGGACCGGCGGTGATCCGGAACGACAACCCCGATCCGGCCGAGCTCATCCGGTCGATCCTGGTGGACTGGCGCTCGCCGCCGCTGGACACCCTCACGGCGGAGGAGGCCGTCGCCTGGCGGGCCGCGGTGGACAGCGTCCACTACAACGTCCCCCAGGCGATCGACACGGTGCGCCACAGCGAGCGGGTGAGCGTGGACGGACGGCCGGCGCTCGAGGTCACCGGCGTGTGGAGCGACGAGGGCACGGGCTATCCGGCAGCCGGTCCCTTCATCCTCCGCCTCGTCCAGTGCCCCGACCGCACCTATTTCCACGACGCCTGGATCTACGCGCCGGGCGAGGATCGCTACCAGTACCTGATCCAGGTGCGTACCATCCTCGACTCGTTCACCTGCGAAGCGTCACCCTCGTCGCAGAACCGGTAGATGTCCTTCGTCCACCTTCACACCCACAGCGAGTACTCCCTCCTCGACGGCGCCAACCGGATCGACGACCTGGTGTCCCGGGCCCTGGAGTTCGGGATGCCGGCGCTGGCGCTCACCGACCACGGCAACCTCCACGGCGCCTGGGAGTTCCAGAAGAAGGCCCGGGAGGCCGGCCTGCGCCCCATCATCGGCTGCGAGGCCTACGTGGCCTACGGCGACCGCCGCTCGAAGGAGAAGCCGCGCGAGGCGCCCGCCGAGTCGGCGCACCTGGTGCTCCTGGCCCGGGACAGGACGGGCTACGAGAACCTCGTCAAGCTCTCGTCGGCCGGTTACCTGGAGGGCTTCTACCGGAAGCCGCGCATCGACCACGAGCTGCTGGAGGAGCATTCGGAGGGGTTGATCGTCCTTAGCGCCTGCCTCTCGGGCGAGGTGGCCACCTACCTGAAGCACGACCGCTGGGAGGACGCGAAGCGGACGGCCGAATGGTACGCCTCGGTCTTCGGGGAGGAGCGCTACTACCTGGAGGTCCAGGACCACGGGATCGACGTCCAGGAGAAGGTGAACCGCGGCGTCTTCGAGCTCGCCGAGGAGCTCGGGCTCGGCGTGGTGGCCACGAACGACGCACACTTCCTGGAGCGCGGGGACGCGGACGCGCACGACACCCTGCTGTGCATCGGCACGGGGAAGGACAAGTCGGACGAGGACCGCCTCCGCTTCGACACCGAGGAGACCTTCCTCAAGTCGCCCGATCAGATGGCGGAGCTCTTCCCCGACCGCCCCGACGTGCTGGAGAACACGCTCGCGATCGCCGAGCGCTGCGACGTCCGCTTCGACGAGGGCTATCACCTCCCGAACTTCCCCCTCCCGGAGCGCTTCGAGGCCGACGACGCCTACCTCCGCCACCTGGCGGAGCAGGGAGCGCGCGAGCGCTACGGCGAGCCGCTCTCCGACGAGGTGCGCGACCGGCTGGACTACGAGCTCGGCGTGATCTCGGAGACGGGCTACGCAGGCTACTTCCTGATCGTGTGGGACGTGATCCGCGCCGCGCGGGAGCGCGACATCCCGGTCGGCCCCGGCCGGGGCTCGGCGGCGGGCTCGCTGGTCTCCTACTGCCTGCGGATCACCGACGTCGACCCGCTCGAGTTCGACCTCCTGTTCGAGCGCTTCCTCAACCCCGAGCGCGTGTCGATGCCCGACATCGACATCGACTTCTGCTACGAGCGTCGGGGCGAGGTCATCGAGTACGTGCGCGGCAAGTACGGCGAGGGATCCGTCGGCCAGATCATCACCTTCGGCCGGATGAAGGCGCGTGCGGTCGTCCGGGACGTGGGGCGCGTGCTGGGCTTCTCGCCGTCGGACACCGACCGGCTCGCCAAGATGATCCCCAACTCCCCCGGCTTCTCGGTCACCGTGGAGGAGGCCCTCGAAGAGGTCGCCGAGCTGGGCGAGCTCTACCGGGAGAGCGAGGAGCACCGCGAGCTGCTCGACTACGCCATGAAGATCGAGGGGCTCGCCCGCCACAGCTCCGTGCACGCCGCCGGCGTGGTGATCGCCCCGGGGCCGCTGACCGACTACGTCCCGGTCTGCACGGACGCGAAGAACGGCGAGCGGACGGTCGTGACCCAGTACGAGATGGGGGCGCTCGAGGACGCCGGCATGCTCAAGATGGACTTCCTGGGCCTCCGGACCCTCACCGTGATCGACGACGCGCGTCGGGCCGCCGAGGAGCGCCACGGCGTCGAGATCGACTGGCAGGAGATCGGCCTCGAGGACCCGGAGGTCTACGAGATGCTGGCCTCGGGCAGCACCTCGGGCGTCTTCCAGTTCGAGTCCCCGCTCGCGACCGAGAAGCTCCGGGCGATGCGCTGCGACCGATTCGACGACCTCATCGCCGTGAACGCCCTCATCCGGCCCGGCCCGCTCGACTCGGGCATGACCGACGTCTACATCCGCCGGAAGCGTGGCCTGGAGGAGGTGAGCTACCCCCACGAGCAGCTCGAGGAGATCCTCGAGCCCACCTACGGGGTGATCACCTACCAGGAGCAGGTGATGCGCATCGCCGCCGAGCTGGCGGGCTTCAGCCTGGCCGAGGCGGACGTGCTCCGGAAGGCGATGGGCAAGAAGAAGCAGGCGCTGATCGAGCGCGAGCTGGGCCGGTTCGAGGAGCGGGCGGTGGAGGGCGGCGTCGACCCCCGCTCCGCGAGCGAGATCGCCGAGATGATCCGCACCTTCGGACGGTACGGGTTCAACTTGGCCCACGCCGCGGCCTACGCCGTCCTCTCCTACCGGACCGCGTGGCTCAAGGCCCACTACCCTGCCGAGTTCATGGCCGCCCTGCTCTCCTCGGAGATCGGGGACACCGACGAGGTCGTGGCCTACATCAACGAGGCCCGCGAGCTGGGGATCGAGGTGCTGTCGCCCGACGTCAACGAGTCGGGCTACCGGTTCACCGCCGTGGACGACGATCGGCTCCGATTCGGTCTCGGCGCCATCAAGGGGGTCGGGGAATCGGCCGTCCGCTCCATCCTCGCCGCGCGGCGGGAGGACGGCTCCTTCGAGAGCCTGTTCGACTTCTGCCGCCGGGTGGACCTGCGGCTCAACAACCGCCGGGCGATGGAGGCGATGATCCAGGCGGGCGCCCTGGACGCGCTCGGCGACCGCGCCTCGATGGCGGCGGGGCTGGAGGCCGTCATGGGCGAGGCCCAGCTCCGGCAGCGGGAGGAGGAGGCCGGCCAGGGCTCGCTGTTCGGTGGCGGGGAGGGGCCGGAGCGGCCCGAGCCGACCCTGCCGGAGGTGGAGCCCTGGAGCGAGCGGGATCGGCTGGCCCGGGAGAAGGAGGTGCTCGGCTTCTACACCTCCGGCCACCCGCTCGACCGCTTCCGCGAGCTGGTGCGGCTGTTCGCCGCGGACGCGCACACGGCCAACCTGGAGGAGCACCGCGGCCGCCAGGTGCACCTGGCCTGCGTGGTCACCGAGTCGGACGTCCGCACCTCGCGCCGGGACGGCCGCGAGTTCGGCCGCCTCACGCTGGAGGACTACCACGGCACGGCCACCGCCCTGGCGTTCGGCGAGAGCTGGGCGGACCACAAGCGGCTGCTGACCCAGGACGCCCCGGTGCTCGTGACCGGGCGGGTCTCCGACCGCTCGCGCGACGAGGAAGATCCGCCCATCTTTGTGGATTCTGCGCGCCGGCTGTCCGACGTACAGGCCGGCGGGAGCGTCGCCGTCTGCATCAGGCTCGACGCGGGATGCGACCTGGACTCCGGCGTCTTCCGCGAGGTGCGTCGGCGTCTCGAGGATCATCCGGGCAACGGTCCGGTGTACCTGGACTGGCGGAACGGGGGCGAGGGCCCGCGGCCCGCCCGGCTCGCTTCACGGAGCCTGCAGGTCGAGCCGAGCCGCGAGCTGCTCGACGACCTCCGCGCCCTGCTGGGCCGGGAGCGGGTGGGCTTCGAACAGGGATGAGACCGAGCCGAACGACGGTATGAGCCTCGAAGAGAAGGAGCAGCGCTTCTCCACCCTCCGGGATCGCCTGGAGGAGCTCCGCGAGGTCGCCCGCCGGGAGGGGGTGGACATGTCGGACGAGATCGAGGAGCTGGAGGAGCGGCTGGACCGGGAGCAGGCGGACGCCTTCTCCGACCTCTCGCGCTACGACCGGGTCAAGCTGGCCCGCCACCAGGAGCGGCCCTTCACCCTGGACTACGTCGAGCGGCTCTGCGAGGACTGGATCGAGCTGCGCGGCGACCGCGCCTACCGGGACGACCCCTCCATCGTGGGCGGTTGGGCCACCTTCCGGGGCCGGAGCGTCATGATCGTCGGGCACCAGAAGGGCCGCGACATGAAGGAGAACCTCGAGCGCAACTTCGGCTCCCCCCACCCGGAGGGGTACCGGAAGGCGGCTCGGCTCATGAAGCTGGCCGAGAAGTTCGGCAAGCCGGTGCTCACCTTCGTGGACACGCAGGGGGCCTACCCGGGGATCGGCGCCGAGGAGCGGGGCCAGGCCGAGGCGATCGCCCGCAACCTGTTCCTGATGGCGGGGCTGCGCACGCCGATCGTCACCGCGATCATCGGCGAGGGGGGCAGCGGAGGCGCGCTCGGGATCGCCGTCGCCGACCGCGTGCTCATGCTCGAGAACGCGATCTACTCGGTCATCTCGCCCGAGGGCTGCGCGGCGATCCTGTGGCGGAGCCGCGATCAGGCGGAGCAGGCCGCGGAGGCGCTGAAGCTCACCGCCCCCGACCTGCTCGAGCTGGAGGTGGTGGACGAGATCGTCCCCGAGCCGCCGACCGGCGCCCACGAGCACCCGGAGCAGGCGGCCGACGCCCTCGGCGAGGCGCTCGAACGCCACCTCGACGAGCTGGAGGCGTTGGACGTCGAGGAGCTGGTCGAGCGCCGGCGCGAGAAGTACTACGAGATGGGCGAGTGGGAGGAGACGTGACGCGCGCACGGGGCGGGACCGGATGACCCCGGAGGAGCCGCGCCCGATCAGCGCCCGCCCGGGAGCCCCCTCCCGTCCGGGGCAGGCCGACGAGGAGACGCAGATCGTGCAGGTCGAGTTCCAGGGCCTGCGCCGCGAGCACTTCAGCTTCCGCCACCCGGTCCTCCTCCGCGAGCACGAGTACGTGGTCGTGGAGGCCGACCGCGGCCGCGACCTGGGGCGGGTGCGCCGGGCGGTGTGGGCCTCCGGGCACACCTGCGACGGCGGCTGCGACCACGCCGGCGACCGTCCGGTGGTGCCGCCGCCCCAGCGGATCCTGCGGCGTGCGGCGCCGGTGGACGTCCAGCACATGCTGGAGCTCCGGGAGCAGGAGCCGGAGGTGCGCCGCAGGACGCGGGAGCTGGTCCGCCGACACGGCCTGAAGATGAAGGTCAGCGAGGCGGAGTGGCAGTGGGACCGCAACCGCCTGATCGTCTACTTCACGGCCGAGAAGCGGGTGGACTTCCGCGAGCTGGTCCGGGACATGGCGCGGGAGTTCCGGACCCGGATCGAGCTCCGGCAGATCGGCGTCCGCGACGAGGCCCGACGCGTGGGCGGGATCGGCCGCTGCGGGCGGGAGCTGTGCTGCCGCACCTGGCTCCAGGACGTGGAGCCGGTCACCCTCCAGCTCGCCAAGGACCAGGGGCTGTCGCTGAACCCGGCCCAGATCTCGGGCGCCTGCGGGCGGCTCATGTCGTGCCTCCGCTACGAGCAGGCCTCCTACGAGCAGGCGCGCAAGAGGTACCCCCCGGAAGGGGAGGTCCTGGAGACCGCGCGCGGCGAGGAGAAGGTCACCGGCTGGAACCACCTCTCCGGGACGGTCTCCCTCCGGGGGGCCGACGGCGAGCGACGCACCGTCTCGCTCGAGCAGCTCAGGGAGGAGACCGGACGCGGCCGGGCCGGCGAGTGATCGCCTCCCCGACGGACACGCCATGAGCCGATACTACCTCACCACCGCCATCGACTACGCCAACGGCGATCCCCACGCCGGCCACGCCTTCGAGAAGGTGGGCGCCGACGCCATCGCCCGGTATCGACGCCGCCTCGGCGACCAGGTGAAGTTCGTGATCGGGATGGACGAGAACGGACAGAGCATCCTCCGGGAGGCCGAGGAGCGGGGCGTGACGCCCCAGGCGTTCGTGGACGAGATGGCGGTGGTCTTCCGCGAGAGCTGGGACCGGCTGCTCGTCTCCTACGACGACTTCATCCGCACCACCGAGGAGCGGCACCGGCGGGCCGTCCAGGCGATCGTCGAGCGGGTCCGCGAGGCGGGCGACCTCTATCGCGACAGCTACGAGGGCTACTACTGCGTCCGCTGCGAGGCCTTCAAGAAGGAGGAGGAGCTCGAGGACGGCCGCTGTCCGAACCACCCGGACCGCGAGATCGAGTGGACGGAGGAGTCGAACTTCTTCTTCCGGCTGTCGCGCTACACCGAGCCCCTGCTGGAGCACCTCCGGGCGAACCCCGGCTTCGTGCGTCCCGAGAGCCGGCGCAACGAGATCCTGCGGCTGCTGGAGGGCGGCCTCGAGGACGTCTCGGCGTCCCGCTCCCGACTGCGCTGGGGGATCCCCTTCCCGGGCGAGGAGGACCACACGGTCTACGTGTGGGTGGACGCACTCACCAACTACCTGGCGGCCACCGGCTTTCCCGAGGAGGGGTACGAGCGGTGGTGGCCGGCCCAGCTGCACGTGATCGGCAAGGACATCACCCGCTTCCACTGCGTGATCTGGCCGGCCCTGCTGATGTCCGCCGGCCTCGAGCTCCCCGACACGGTGTGGGGGCACGGCTTCGTGAGCGTCGAGGGCGGCAAGATCTCGAAGTCGGCCGGCGCGAGGCTGGAGCTGGGGGCGCTGGTCGACCGGCACGGGGTCGACGCCTTCCGCTACTTCCTGCTCCGGGAGGCGCCCTGGGACGGCGACCGCGACTTCGCCAGCCCGGAGGCGCTGCTGGAGCGGCTGGACGCCCGCTACGAGAGCGAGCTGGCCAACGACCTCGGCAACCTGCTGAACCGCGTGGTCTCGATGCTGGAGAAGTACCGCGACGGACGGGTGCCCGACGGCGGGGCCACCGGGCTCGACGACGAGCGCGAGGCGGCCGTGCGCGCCTACCACGAGGCCATGGACGAGCTGCTGCTCCATCGGGCGATCGAGGAGGTCTGCGCGCTGGTGCGGCGGTCGAACGGCTACGTGGACGAGTCCCGGCCGTGGGAGCTGGCGCGTCGGGAGGGCGAGGAGGACGAGGACGCCGGGACGGAGCTGGACGCGGTGCTCGGCTCGCTGGTGCGCACGCTCGCCTGGACCGCCGCGCTGCTGGAGCCGGTGATCCCCTCGAAGGCCAGGGACCTCTGGCTTCAGCTCGGGGGTACGCAGCCCTTCCCGGACTTCCCCGAGCTGGAGGCGCGCGTCGCCGAGCTCGAGTCGGCTCCGGGCGGCGCCGTCCTGTTCCCGCGGACGGAGCCGGCGTGAGACGCCGACCGACCAGCCACCCGGCCACGACATCGAATCGACCGATATGAAGTCACGCTGGACGATCCACATCGTCTCGGAGGAGAGCGGAGAGGAGAGGACCCTCCCCCTCGGGCACACCGCCGCCGTCGCCGGAGGCGCGGCGCTGACCGCGCTGCTGGCCCTCCTGGGGGTGTGGACGGTCCTGGCGGCGCGGGACGTCGGACGCGCCGGCGAGCTCCACAGGCTCCGGGCCGAGAACGGCGCCCTCGAGGGCAACCTCCTGCGCATGGACGAGCGGCTGGCCGACGTCTCCCGGTCGCTCGACGAGCTGTCCGAGCGCGAGGAGCGTTTCCGCCTGCTCGTCGGCCTCCCGCTGCTCGATCCCGAGGTCCGGGAGGTCGGCGTCGGTGGGCCGGACGTCAGCCCCGAGCCCACCCCTTCGGACCGGCGGCTCCGCGAGCTGGAGAAGCTGGTGCGCCGGGCCGACCTGCTCTCGGCGAGCCTGGCCGAGGCCAACGACTCCGCCCGTCTGCACCGCGACCTCTTCCTCTCCCGACCCTCGGTGCGCCCCGTCTCGACCGCCGAATCCTGGATCAGCTCCGGCTTCAACCCCCACCGCTACCACCCGATCCTCGAGAACAGCCGCCCGCACGAGGGGATCGACATCTCGGCCCCGTCGGGGACCGAGATCCGGGCGACGGCGCGGGGGCGGGTCGTCTTCGCGGGCACGAAGGCCGGCTACGGCAAGCTGGTCGAGATCGACCACGGCTACGGCTATCGCACCCGCTACGCCCACGCGTCGCGCCTCCGGGTGCGGGTCGGTCAGACCGTCGATCGCGGCGACGTCGTCGGCGAGGTGGGCCAGACCGGGCTCAGCACCGCCCCGAACCTCCACTACGAGATCCTCGTGGAGGGGCGGCCCGTGGACCCCCGCCCCTACCTGCTCGACGACCGCGCGCTGCCCTGAGCCGTTCCGTTGCCTCGCTCTGAGGCCGCGCCTACCTTCGATCATCGATTCCCGACAGCCCATCGGGCGGCACTCCCGGCGCGCGCCCGGCGCCGCCGGGGACCGTGAGCGAAGCGTTCCACAGAGCACGGAGCCATCCATGCGGAAGCGATTCCTCCCTCTCGCCCTCCTCGTCCCCGCGGCCGCGATCCTCTCCGCCTGCGGCGGGGGCGAGGTGACCGTACGGGTCACCAGCGGCGCCGAAGGCCAGGAGATGCAGCCGGTGGAGGGCGCGGTCGTCACGTTCGTGCCCTACGACCGCGACTCCATCTTCGAGGCCCTGGCGAACCGGGCCGCCGAGCCGGAGCCCGAGATCCCCGAGGGCCTGCGTCAGCAGTTCGACCAGGTCATCGAGGCCCAGCAGGAGTGGCGGGACGCCGAGGCGCAGTGGAGCGACGCGCGGGACCAGCTCCAGCAGATCCGGAGCCGCATGGACGGGCTGGACGAGCGCAGTCGGGAGTACCTCCAGCTCTTCGAGCGCTTCGAGCAGACCGAGCAGCGCGTGAACACGCTCGACGCCCGCCGCCAGCAGCTCTTCGAGCGCTTCGACACCCTGCAGAAGGCGACCGTGAGCCGGGCCGATTCGGTCCGGGCGGTGATCGCCAGCTGGGAGGAGGAGGCCTTCCGGGACTACACGGACATCACCGACAGCATCCTCAGGGCCGAGGGCGTCGAGGAGATCCCCGCCGACACGACGGGCGCCGACGGCTACGTGTCGGTGAGCCTCCCCTCGGGCGAGTGGTGGGTCTACTCGCGCCACACTCCCGGGCCGTTCGAGGAGCTGTACTGGAACGTGCGGATCGACCCCTCGCAGTCGGACACCCTGGTGCTGGACAGGGAGAACGCCGAGTCGCGACCCCGGCTGTAGATGAGCGAGGGGGCTTCGGGGAGCTTCGACCTCCAGGTCGACACCGACGGGGTCGCCCGGGTCACCTTCGACCAGCCGGACTCGAAGGTCAACCTGTTCGACACCTCCACCATGGAGGAGCTCGACGGGCTGCTCGGTGACCTCGAGTCCCGCATCTCGACCGGGCGCGTGGTGGCCGCCCTCTTCCGGAGCGGCAAGCCGTCGAGCTTCGTGGCGGGAGCCGACGTCCGGGAGATCGCCGACCTCGTCTCCCGCGAGGAGGCCACCCGGAAGGCCCGGGAGGGCCAGCGGATCTTCCGGCGTCTCGACCGCCTGAACGTCCCCACCGTCGCGGCCGTCCACGGGACCTGCCTCGGCGGCGGGACCGAGATGATCCTGGCCTGCGACTACCGGGTGGCCTCCCGCTCAGCGGACACCTCGATCGGGCTCCCCGAGGTGAAGCTCGGCATACTGCCCGGCTTCGGCGGCACGACGCGCCTTCCGCGGGTGTGCGGCATCCGCAACGCGCTGGACCTCATCCTCACGGGGAACCCCGTCGACGCCGAGGAGGCGGCGCGGATCGGGCTGGTCCACCGCGCCGTGGACGGGGAGTCGTTCGACGAGGAGGTCGAGGGCTTCCTGCAGGACGTGCTCGGGGGACGGGTCTCGCGTTCGGGCTACGACAAGGCGGGCTGGGAGCGGCTCCTCGAGGACACCTCCCTCGGCCGCGACCTGATCTTCTGGTTCGCGCGCCGGCAGACCCTCAAGCGCACCGGGGGGAACTACCCGGCGCCGATCCGGGCCCTGGAGACGGTGCGGACCACCTACACCCTCTCGCTCGACGACGCCCTCCGGGAGGAGTCGGAGGTCCTCGGCGAGCTGGCCATGACGCCCGAGGCGAAGAACCTGACGCGGATCTTCCTCCTCCGCACCGAGGCGCGTCGCGCCCTGCCGGAGGCGTCCCTCGAGGGACGCCGCGAGGTGGAGAAGCTGGGGGTGCTCGGCGCGGGTGTGATGGGCGGCGCCATCGCCGAGCTGGCCGCGGCCAACGACGTCCCGGCGGTGCTCAAGGACATCGAGCAGGACCCGCTCGACGAGGGGCTCCGTCACGCGCGGCAGCTCCTCGAGAAGGCCGCCCGCAAGGGGGTCTTCCCCGAGGAGGACGTCGACCTCAAGTTCGCCCTCCTCGAGGGGACCCTCTCCTACGACGCGTTCGACGACGTGGACCTGGTCGTCGAGGCCGTCGTGGAGAAGATGGCCGTGAAGCGGCAGGTCCTCGACGAGGTCGAGGAGGTGCTGCCCGAGGAGGCCGTCTTCGCCACCAACACCTCCTCCCTCTCGGTGGCCGAGCTGGCGACGGCGTCGGAGCGCCCCGATCGGGTCGTCGGGCTCCACTTCTTCAACCCCGTGCACAAGATGCCCCTGGTCGAGCTCGTGCGGACGGAGGAGGCCTCCGAGGCCGCCCTGGCCACCGCCTTCGGCTTCGCCGTCGACATGGGCAAGACGCCTGTGATCGTGCGGGACGGGCCGGGCTTCCTGGTCAACCGCATCCTGGCGCCGTACCTGAACGAGGCCGCGTACCTGCTGGAGGAGGGGGCCGGCGTCCGGGCGGTCGACCAGGCCCTCACCGACTTCGGCATGCCGATGGGGCCCTGCCGGCTCCTCGACGAGGTCGGGCTCGACGTGGCCCACCACGTCAGCGAGGTCATGACCGGGGCGTTCGGGGAGCGGATGAAGTCGGCCGGGATCGTCGACCGTCTGCTCGAGGAGGGGCGGCTCGGCAAGAAGGGCGGGCTCGGCTTCTACGTCTACTCGGACGGGCGCGCGAAGAAGGTGGACCCCCAGCTCCGCCGCGTGCTCCCGCGTCCCGAGGAGCCTCCGCCCGACGCCGACGAGGTGCGGCGCCGGTGCCTCTACCTGATGGTGAACGAGGCCGCCTTCGCGCTCGAGGACGGCGTCGTGGAGGACGCCGGCAGCGTGGACCTGGCGATGGTCCTCGGCACGGGGTTCCCGCCGTACCGCGGGGGCATCCTGCGGTGGGCGGACCACCAGGGCCTCCCGGCCATCGTCGAGCGCCTCGGAGAGCTCGAGGAGAGCGCCGGCGCCCGGTTCCGGCCGGCGCCCCTCCTGGCACGGAAGGCCGAGAAAGGGCGGACCTTCACCGATCCTGTCCTCACCTGACCGCCGGAGTTCGTCCGACCGCTCGCCGGCGCGAGAGCCCGGGGCGCCCTCCGTCGTCGTGGAGGTGCGCCGGCCCTCCGAGCCGCCCCGCACCTACCGGTCCGAGCTGCTGCTGGACGACCACCGGCTCAAGATCGCGCTCCAGCGCTGGCCGGAGGACGCCGATCCGCACCGCGTGGCCGAGGGCGTGGCCCTCGAGCCGGGCGCGACGCTCCTCTGGTACGTCTTCCCGGGGCGTCGCTGGGAAGTCGCCGCCTTCCACGACGCCGACGACCGCCTGCTCGGCCATTACACGAACCTGGTCCGCCCGCCGGCGTTCCACGGCGGCGAGGACGGTCCGCGCTGGATCGTCGAGGACCTGTTCCTGGACCTCTGGCAGCCCGCCGGCAGTGGTGGGGTCCGGACGCTCGACCGGGAGGAGCTCGAGGAAGCGGTCGCCGAGGGCGCGATCGGGCGTTCCGAGGCCGACCGGGTCCGGCGCCTCGCCGGAGAGCTGGCCGACCGGGCGCGGGCGGGCGACTGGCCGCCGGACGAGGTGGTGCGCTGGCCGCTGGGGCGCGTCGACGAGCTGCGGCTGCGGCGCGACGAGCCCGGCCTCTACTGGGCCAACCTGGTCACGAACCGCGTGATCGCGTTCGGCATCTACTTCCTCGGAGCCGCGGCGCTCACCACCCTCGGCTTCGCGGCCCTCACCGACGGCCTGCGAGCCTCCGTGGGCACCCGCAACGCGTGGCTCGCGTGCCTCGGGGTCGAGGCGGCGGCCCTCGCGGGCCTCTCGCTCGCCGGCCGGCTGCCGGCGGCGCGGCGGCTGCGGCGCGAGGAGGTGCTGACGGAGGGCACCCTCTTCATGGGGGCGGCCGTGACCGGGGCCGCCGTCCTGCTGGTCCAGGACAGCAGCCTGTGGCGCTCCCTGCTGGCCGCGATCTACGGCACGCTCGGGTTCTTCCTGGGGGTGTTCGGGGTGAGCCGCGTGCTCCACGAACGCAGCGTCCCCGGCCTGGCGCTGGCCGGGCTGGTCGTCTGCGTGGCGGCGCTGGTCGTCCTCCTGTAGCCCGTGGGCCGGCGCTCGACCCTCGTCACGGACCGGCGCACGCGGGTCGCGGCCGGGCTGGTCGCCTACTTCGTGCTTCTCTGGCTGCTGTGGCCGACCGCGGTGGTCGCGCCCCTCCGCCTGCTCGTCGTCCTCCTCCACGAGATCAGCCACGGCCTCGCCGCGGTGGCCACCGGCGGCACGATCCGCGAGATCGCCGTCACGGCCGACGAGGCGGGCTGGTGCGACTGCCCGGGCGGGAACGCCTTCCTCACCCTCTCGGCGGGCTACCTGGGCAGCGTCGCCTGGGGGGCGGGGATGGTGGCGGCCGCCACCGCCGGGCGGAGGACGGCACGCTTCGCCCTGGCCGCGATCGGGCTCCTCCTGGCGGCCGTGGCGCTGCTGCACGTGCGCACGGCCGTCACTTTCCTGCTGTCGATCGGCTTCGGGGCCGGCCTGCTGGCGGCCTCCTGGCGCCTGCGCGGGTCCGGGGCCGCCTGGACGCTGGCCGTGCTCGGCCTCACCAGCTGCCTCTACGCGCCGCTCGACCTCCGGGGGGACGTCCTCGTCCGGCCCGGCGCCCCCTCCGACGCGTCGGCGCTGGCCGACCTCACCGGCGTGCCGTCGCTGGTGTGGGGGCTGATCTGGACGGCGGTGGCCCTGGCCGCGGCCGCCTGGGCGGTGCGGCGCGCCTGGCGGCGGCTGTGAGGCGGGCCGGTCAGTCCTCGCCGCCCTCCTCCTGCCAGTCGACCGGCACGAACGACCCGAGCGGGCCCGGGAAGACGACCGGGCTCTCGAAGCCGTCCTCCGAGACCGACGCGACCCCGTAGACGAAGTTGTCGATCACGAGGTCCTCGAGCGTGTGCTCGGTGACGTCGCCCACGTAGACGCTCTTCTCCCACTGCGGCGCGTCCGTGCGGCGCCAGTAGACCCTGTAGCCGGCCAGATCGGGCGCCCGATCCGCGTCGACCGGATCCCAGCTCAGGGTGGTGCTCGGCTCGACCGCGCCCTCGATCTCGACCCCCGTGGGCGGGGGCGGCGCCCAGGCCAGCGAGGCCATCGTGGCGGCGTTGAGGCCCGTCATCCTGGCCGCGAAGTCGAACTCCACCTCGGAGAGCACGTCGCCGTACTCGACGCCGTCCTCGGTGCGGATGTCCTGGTGCTGCCGGCGGTAGTCCTCGTGCGCCTCCATGATGCGGACCGCGGGGTAGCCGACGTCGTTGAAGGGCGTGTGGTGGCCGCCGCGTCCGAAGCGGTCCAGCCGGTAGATCAGCAGCATGTCGAGGTTCCGCACGTAGCGGTCGGCGATGCGGTCCACGTAGCGGGCCAGGTTGCGCGACGGCGAGTCGTTCTCGCCCCCCGTGTAGCGGAGGACGCGCCGCATCCGGTCGGTCGCGTCCACCCGGATCGCCTGCGAGAAGACCCGGGCGACGGTGTTGTCGGCCACGCCGTCCTGGCCCTGGACGTTGCCGATCATGTCGTTGTTGAGGAAGGCCTCGACGCGCCAGCCCTCCTCCTTCGCCCGCGCGGCCATGATCTCGCCCCCGAACAGCCCCTGCTCCTCGCCCGAGAGCGCCGCGTAGACGATCGTGGCGGGGAACTCGTACCGGGAGAGGACGCGGGCCGCCTCGAGCGCGCCGGCCACGCCGGTGGCGTTGTCGTTGGCGCCCGGCGAGCGACTCGTGGAGTCCATGACGTCGCTGACCCGCGAGTCGATGTCCCCGGACATGATCACGTAGCGGTCGGGGTCGGTCGTCCCGCGCTGGATCGCGAGCACGTTGACGATCGCGGTGGAGTCGGGGATGCGCCGCTCGCCGGAGACGAAGCCGCGCTGGAACCGCACCTCGAGGCAGCCGCCGCAGTCCTCCGAGATCCGCTCGAACTCGGAGTGGATCCATCGGCGGGCGGCCCCGATGCCCCGCTCGTCCGACAGCGTGTCGGAGAGGGTGTGACGGGTGTGGAAGCCCACCAGCTCCCGGAGGTCCTCCTCGATGCGCGCGGCCGAGGGGGCCTCGGCGATCCGCCGGAGGACCGGCTGGCTGCCGGGCGGGGAGACGCGCGGCGCGGCCGGGGCGTCGGCCGCCGCCGAGTCCGGCGGCGCTCCCGCCTCCTGGGCGGCGGCGACCACCGGGAGTGCGAGGAGCCCGAGCAGCGAAGCGGCGACGGTCGTGATCGTCGGACGCATGCGTCCTCCGTGCGGATGTGCGTTCGCGGTCGAGGTTCCGTGGGGTCGGCTCACCTACCGCTCGAGAGCTCCGATCGGGACGCCCCGGCTCGTGAACGAGACCCCCTGGCCCAGCGCCGTGGAGATCATCACCGTCTCGACGACGGGGGGATTCACCGGCGCGTCGGACCTCCACTCGACGATGAAGTTCGCGCCCGAGCCGCCGCTGACGTCGTCCTCCTGGATGACCACCTCCATCGTCTCGAGCGGCTCCAGCGTGCGGGGCTCCCGCAGGTGCGTCTCGAGGAGCTCGCCGCCGGTGTCGTAATACCGCACGGACGTCACGGTCAGGGAATCGCGTACGTCCGTGTTCCGGATGCTGAGCGTCGTGGTCAGGAGGAAGGCTTCGCCGCGGTGGTGGTAGATGTGCGAGTACGCGGGCACGTACACGCCGTGGGCGCCCGGGGCGATCTCTCGGTACGGACGCGCCGTCGGCCCCGCCCCCGCCGCCGCCGACCCGCGCCCCGCCCCCCCCC
>CAZEUW010000012.1:19883-23088 GCA_964515425.1 uncultured Gemmatimonadota bacterium
TCCGCGGCCGGATCCGCGGCCGCCGCCGAGCCGGCGCGCGCCGTTTCCCGGGCCGCCTGCTGTCCGGCACCGCCCGGGCGCTCTCCGCAGGCGGCCGAGGCGAGCGCGAGGATGACGAGGATCGCGAAGCGTCGCATGACGTGCTCCGGATGCCGGAAGGGGGTTCGTGACGACGGGCCGGGTCGCGTCTCACCGAACACTGGGCCGGCGCGATCGCGCCGGCAAGCTGCCCGCCCGGCCTTGACGCGTCCCGCCCGAGCCCGCCTCCTGTAGGCAGCGACCGGAGCGTCGCTGCGGCCTCGGCGACCCCGGCGTCCGACGCGAGCCTCGAGCCCCACGGGAGCCGCCCACGACATGGACCTCCGACTGCGTACCGCGGGACCGGACGACGTCGACCGTCTCGTCCTCTTCAACCAGGCGATGGCGCGGGAGACCGAGGGTCGGGACCTGGACCGGGGCGTGCTGCGCTCCGGCGTGGAGGCCCTGCTCGCCGACGAGGGTCGCGGCACCTACTGGGTGGCCGAGGCCGACGGCGAGGTGGTCGGCCAGCTCCTGGTGACCACCGAGTGGAGCGACTGGCGGAACGCCGAGGTGTGGTGGATCCAGAGCGTCTACGTGTCGCGCGAGGCCCGGCGCGCCGGCGTGTATCGGGCCCTGCACGAGCACGTCCGCGAACGGGCCCGGGAGGAGGGCGCCGCGGGCCTGCGGCTCTACGTCGATCGGGACAACCGGCCGGCGCGCGAGACCTACCTCGAGCTCGGGATGCGGGAGTCGCACTACGTCATGTACGAGGAGATGTGGCGCTGATCAGCGCCACTTGAAGGCTTCGAACACGGTCCGGCAGCTCCGGCAATAGTACTGGCTCACCGAGAGGGAGGAGCCGAAGGCCGAGAACTGCTCGCTCTCCTCCTCCCCGCAGTGCGGACAGCGGACCGACGCCGGGAGCTCGTCGGTGCGGAGCGTCTCGTCGGAGGGCCGGCGAACGGCCCGCCCGGACTCCCCGTCGCGCGAATCCGGCTCCCGTCCCATCAGTCCATCAACAGGGCGCGGTTCCGATCCCCGCGGGCCCGCTCGACGATGCGGGCGTCCGGGCCCGGGGCGGACGGGTCGCGGCGGCTCCCGCCCGACCAGCTCTCCCAGTCGACCTCGACGCGGCTCCGCCAATCGCCGTCCTCGCGGTCGGCCAGCGGCACGCCCGCGGCCTTCACGACCGGTGCGACGCGCGACAGCCAGCGGGAGCGCAGCACCTCCGGCCCGGCGTCGACCACGCCGGTGGCGGCCAGCCGGTTCCCGAGCTCGTCGTCCCCGGGGCCGAACCAGCGCAGGCACTCGCGCCACGCCGGCCGGAGGGCCTCGTCGAGCGCGTCGCGTCCCTTCTCGGTGGCCGAGAGGCGCGACACCCACCCTTTCCCGTGCTCGAAGTGGAAGCGCTCCTCGTCGAGCAGCTTCGACACCTTGTAGTGGATCGGCTCGAAGGTGCTCGCGCGCATCGCCTCGAACTGGACCGACAGGGCCGTGTCCAGCAGGAGGTTCAGGGCCAGCAGGGCCGGCCATCCGTCGGGCTCCTCGTCCAGGAGGACGCAGCAGCGGTACTCCGACGGCTCGCGGTCGTGCTCGAGGGCGTCGGGGTCGCGCCCGAAGTCCCGGAGCATCGCGTACAGGATGCGGCCGTGGCCCCACTCGTCCTGCGCCATGGCCGAGCAGGAGATGCCCGCCTCCAGGGCCGGCGCGCCCAGGATCCAGTTCGCGTAGCGGAGGCCGAGGATCCGCTTGCTGTCGGCCAGCAGGAGGAGGAGGTCCGCCAGGTGCTCGCGGGCGTCCTCGGGCAACTCCTCGGCCGACCTGTACCGCTCCCGATCGCTCACCCGTTCCCCCTCAGGTCGACGCGGGGGTGCCGTAGCCGGGGGCCTCCTCGTAGTCGGCCTCCGAGCCCTCCCCCTTCGGCGGCGGCCCGCCGAGCGTGAAGGGACGGTGCTGCAGGTTCACCGGCACGAAGGCGTCGCGGCGCGCGACCGCCATCTCGAACCAGGACTGCTCGTCGTAGGTCTGCCACGCGTACACCCGCGCCAGCTCCGGGCTCGGCGCCTGGACGGCGCCCACGTGCTGGAACCGGTCCTCTCGCTCCTTGCGGGCGAAGACCTCGAAGACGCTGTCGTCCACCTCCAGGGGGCTGGAGGCGGCGTCGTGCCGTGTCATGGTCTGCTCCGGTCGGTTCGCGTGATCGTCGCTGGAGCGAAGCTCATACGGCGACGCCGGCGTCGCCCAGGATCTCGCGGCCGCGCTCGGTGATCCGGTCGATCGTCCAGGGCGGATCCCAGACCACCTCGATCGCGACCTCCTCGACCCCCGGCTCCTCCTCGAGCCGCTCGCGGACGTCCCAGGTGATGAAGTCCATGCAGGGGCAGGCGGTGGCCGTGAAAGTCAGGCGGACGACGACCCGTCCCCGCGCCGGGTCGGCCTCGACGCCGTAGACGAGGCCGAGGTCCACCAGGGAGATCGGAAACTCCGGGTCGGCGACCTCGTAGAGCGCGCGCCGGCAGCGCTCGGCGAGGTCGGCGGCCGGCTCCGTGAACTCGGGCGGAGGAGGGAGGTCGTCGCGGTGTCCCTCGCTCGCCCGGAGCACGGCGCCGAAGTTCATCCCCTCCTCGTAGCGGACCTCCCCAGGGGGCACCTGAGCAGTCGGGGCGGGCTCGGCGACGGGCAGCTCTCCTCCCATCAGGCCGCCAGCATCTCCTCGACGTCGAACCGGCTCTTCCGGACGGACTCGACGTACTCCCGGTTCATCGGTCCCCGGCCCTTCCAGCGGTCGAACACCTCGTCCCAGGTGAGCGTCTCGTCGAAGAGCCAGCGCTTCTCCTCCGGATCGTACTGGCAGGGGAGCTCGTACTCGAGCTCGACCTCCTCGGTCTCGGGGTCGGTGTGGGCGGGCACGTCGTAGCCCAGCTCCTCGCACAGCGGCACGACGGCCTTGAGCCAGGTCTGCCGGAGCTGGTCGTTCGTCATGCCCTTCAGCTTGAAGTCGAGCTGGGCGCTGTGACGCTTGAGGTCGTCGGGCATGCCGAACCACTCCACGCCCATCGGGAACATCCAGTCCAGCGCCTCCTGCACCTTCTCCTTCGCCTCGCCCCCGGACTCCGCGAAGCGCCGGATCCACACCTCGCCGTGGCGAAGGTGGAAGTTCTCCTCCATGTCCACCTTCACCAGG
>CAZEUW010000013.1:0-3968 GCA_964515425.1 uncultured Gemmatimonadota bacterium
GACAGGATCCGCGCGCCGATCCGGGTGTGGGTCTTCATCACGTCGAACTCCTCGGACGTGAGCTCGCCGGGCTTGAGGAGGATCGAGTCGCCGATCCCGATCTTCCCGACGTCGTGGAGGGGGGCGGCCCGGCGCAGGTGCTCGACCTGCTCCTCCTCGAGGCCCACCTCCCTCGCCAGCGCGGCCGCCGACCGGCCGACTCGCCGGGTGTGCTCGCCGGTCTCGTCGTCGCGGAACTCCGCGGCCAGGGCGAGACGCTCCAGGATCTCGACCCGCGCCTGCTCGAGGTCGGAGGTCCGCTCCCGCACCCGCTCCTCGAGCCGCCGGTTCACGTCCTTCAGCTCCAGGTGCAGGTAGCGGGTCCGGAGCAGGTTGGCGACCCGGAGCCGAACCTCCCGATGTCCGAACGGCTTGGTCAGGAAGTCGTCCGCACCGCTGCCGAGCGCGCGCTCCATCGCCTCCCGGCTCACGTCGGAGGTGAGGATCACCACCGGCAAGTACTCGAAGTCGGGCAGCGAGGCGTCGAGCCGCTCGAGCACCTCCGCGCCGTTCATCCCGGGCATCATGAGGTCCACGAGGAGCAGGTCCGGCTGCCGCTCCCGGCAGATCGACAGCACCTCGGTCGGGTCGGTCGTGGTCTCGACGTTCGTCCAGCCGCCCGCCTCCAGGATCCGCCGGAGGAGGCGCAGGTTCGCCTCCTCGTCGTCCACCAGCAGGAGGCGGGCGTCGGGGAAGCTCACGCGCCGCCGCCGTCCTCGGGGACGGCCTCGTCCGGGTCGCGCTCCTCCGCCTCGCGGATGCGGCGGGCGACGTGGTGGGCGATCAGATCCAGCGCCACCGTGTTGAAGCCCCCCTCCGGCACCAGCACGTCCGCGTGCCGCTTGCTCGGCTCGACGAACTTCAGGTGCATCGGACGTACGGAGTCGCGGTACTGCTCGACCACCGAGTCGAGGCGGCGGCCCCGCTGCTCCAGGTCGCGGCGGAGCCGCCGGATGAAGCGGATGTCCGCGTCGGTGTCCACGAAGATCTTCACGTCGAGCATCGAGCGAAGCGCCGGCACGGCCAGCACGAGGATCCCCTCGACGAGCACCACCGGGCGGGGCTCGACCGTGCGCGTCTCCTCGCGCCGGACGTGGCGGGTGAAGTCGTACAGGGGCACTTCGACGGCCCGTCCCGCCCGCAGCCGCTCCAGGTGCTCCACCAGCAGCTCGGTCTCGAGGCTGTCGGGGTGGTCGAAGTTGACGTCCGCCCGCTCCTCGGCCGGCAGGTGGCTGCGGTCGCGGTAGTAGGCGTCGTGCTGGAGGAAGGCGATCCGGTCGGGTCCGATCCGGTCCAGGACGGTGTTCGCGACCGTGCTCTTGCCCGAGCCGCTCCCACCGGCGATGCCGACGATGACGGTCATGGCGCGTCTCCCGACCCTCCGCTCCGCGCCGGCGGGTCCGTAGGCACGGCCCGCGGCCGGGATCCGTTCACCCGGTGGGCCTCAGCTCGCGGCGCCGCTCTGGTAGGCCCGCACCAGCACGTCGGCCACCTCGGGGCGGCTGAAGGTCTCCGGCGGCCGCTCGCCGCGGCGGAGCATCTCCCGCACCTTCGTGCCCGACAGGTAGACCTGGTCCTCGGGGCCGGCCGGGCTGGTCTTGCCGGTGGCCATCTGGCCCGTCAGGCGGCAGTAGAAGGCGTGCTCGAACTTCATCGGACGGATGCCGAGCGCCTCGCCGTCCAGCTCCTCGAAGATCTCCTGCGCGTCGTAGGTCCCGTAGTAGTCGCCGACCCCGGCGTGGTCCCGGCCCACCACGAAGTGGGTGCAGCCGTAGTTGCGGCGCATGATCGCGTGGTGGACGGCCTCGCGGGGCCCGGCGTAGCGCATCGCCGCCGGCAGGACCGACAGCAGCACGCGCTCGGCCGGGAAGTAGTTGTCCAGGACGGCCTCGTAGCAGGACATCCGGACTTCGGCCGGCACGTCCCCCTCCTTCGTCTCGCCGACCAGCGGGTGGAGCAGCAGCCCGTCCACCAGCTCGAGCGCGCACTTCTGGATGTACTCGTGCGCCCGGTGCACCGGGTTGCGGGTCTGGAAGCCCACCATCGTGTCCCAGCCCCGGTCGCGCATCTCGGACCGCACCCGGGCCGGCGTGAGGTTGCGCTCCGGGAAGCCGCTCACGTCCTCCTCGTGGAGCCAGGTGACGGGCCCGGCGACGTAGCGGTCCCCGAGGCTACGCAGCGCCGCGACGCCGGGGTGGGCGTCCTCGGCGGTGCCGTAGACGGCGCGAGCCTCGCGGTCCACGTCCCACGGGTAGACCTCCTCCACCCGGACGGTGCCGGCCAGCGCGCCCTCCGTGGTCGTCAGCGCCGCCGGCTCGCCGACGGCGAGCCGGTCGGCTTCCGCCCCGGTCGCCGGCAGCACGATCGGCACCGTCCACGGCAGGCCGCTCGAACCGTCGGCGAGCCGGGCCTCGTCGAGCACCGACTCGTAGTCCTCGCGGCCCATGAAGCCGGTCAGCGGGCTGAGCGCGCCGACCGAGAGCAGGTAGAGGTCGCTGAGGACGCGGTGGGGGATCGTGATCCCGGGCAGCTCCCGCGCCCGGGTCCGGAGCCCTTCCGTCTCCTCCTCGTCGGGGACCCGATCGACCAACGCGCCCCCGTAGGGCTCGATCGGCACGGCCCTCAGCTCCCCGTCGCTCGGGCGACCCGGAGCGCCTCGGGGCCGACGTAGCCGTGGTCGTGCAGCCAGGCGAGGATCTGGTCGACGCACTGCTCCGGCGTGTGCTCGGCCGTCTCGACCACGATCTGGGGGTCGAGGGGCTCCTCGTAGGGCGCCGAGATGCCCGTGAAGTCCTCGATCTCCCCCTCGCGGGCCATCTCGTACAGACCCTTCGGGTCCCGCCGCTCGCAGACCTCGAGGGGGCAGGAGACGAAGACCTCGATCAGGTCGTCCGGACGCTCGAAGCGCTCGCGGACGGCGGCGCGCAGCTCCCGGTACGGGGAGATGAAGGCGGTCGTCACGAAGGTGCCGGCCTCGACGAACAGCCGGGCGACCTCGCCCACCCGTCGGATGTTCTCGTTCCGGTCCTCCGGCGTGAAGCCGAGGTCCCGGTTCAGGCCGTGGCGGACGTTGTCGCCGTCCAGCAGGTAGGTCGCGTAGCCCGCCCGGTGGAGGCGCTCCTCCACGGCGGTGGCCAGGGTCGTCTTCCCGCTGGCCGAGAGGCCGGTGAACCAGAGGCAGGCCCCTCGGTGGCCCCGGGAGCGCTCGCGGTCTTCGCGGCTGACCCGGGTCTCCTGCCAGAAGACGTTCTCGGGCGGATCGGCGTGGCTCTCGGTCATCGGCCATCCCGCGTCTCGGTGGTGGGTCGCGTCGGAACCGGCGCCTCGTCCCCGCAACGAGCGTGCGTGGCCGCCCGGCTTCGGTCGATCGGTCGACCGTGTCCGGTCAGTCGACGTCGTCCGCGCCGTCGCCGCGGTCCGCGAGCGCGCTCGCCTGCGTGCCCGGGACGGGGTCGTGCTCCTCCCACACCCACTGCCACCAGACCGTGCCCTCGTCGCCGCCGGACGCCAGCCGGAACGTGCGGCCGTTCTCGAGCAGGACGACGATCGTGCCGTGCTTCTCGTCGTATACGGCCGACGCCACCTTGGACGCGCCGATCCGCTTTCGCTGCAGCGACTGGAGCCTGCCGCTCGTCGGGTCGCTCATGGGTCTCCTCCCTGCGGGGTCCGGACTACTCGAGCGCCTTCTCGACCGCCTCGTCCACCTCGATCCCCTTCTCGTGGGCCGTCCGGATCGCCCCGACCAGCTTCTCCTTCAGCTCCTGGCGCGCCTCGGGGTCTTCGTCCGCGCCCTCGGGCACGGCGTGCTGCAGGCGGCGCAGCGCCTCGAGCACCTTGTGGACGTCGACGTCCGACTCCTCGGCCTCGTCCAGCGCCGCGTCCACGCACTCGCCCACGAAGGTCACGTCCAGGGCGAGCGCCTGCTGCGC
>CAZEUW010000013.1:4068-11806 GCA_964515425.1 uncultured Gemmatimonadota bacterium
GCGGAAGGTGGCCCGCTCGCTGGCGTGGACGGTCCCCTTGAGGTGCCCGGCCACCACCACCGTGGTGGCGTGCACCTCCGCGTCCACCTCGCCCTCGTCGTCCACGACGACCTCTCCGCGCGCCCGGACCACGCCGTTGACCCGGCCGGCGATCCGGAGGTCCCCGGGGCTCTCCAGCTCGCCCTCGACCCGGAAGCCCGGCGCCAGGTAGGTGACGTCGCGGTCGCCCGAGCTCTGCCGGGATTCGCGCCGCTCGTCGCGAGAGCGGTCGTCGGATGAGGATCTCAACATCGGACGTCTCCGGGTCGGTTGTGCGTGCCGTCGCGTGCCGCGCCACAACATAGGGGCGGGCTCCACGGCTGGACAGCGCGGTGACGCAGATCGCTCCGTGTCTGGCACATTGCGAGGCGCGTCGAGGCCGACGGGGAAGCCGGCTGTGACGCGAGTCATGTAAGATGTGTCTATGACACGTCTTACAGGATCGTACGCAGCTGCCCTGGCTCGGCACGCGGCTTGAACCAACAGGGGGCGGTTCGAGCTTTCGCGCAGCGGACTCCTCACGTGCGTCGGAGTAGCATGCACCCTGTGTTCCTCTCCTCCCCTACCCTCCCTTCGTGAGCGAAGGGACTCGTCGCCCGTTGGTGCGCCTGCTCGGGCCGCCGGCGCTCCTCACCGCCGCCTGGGTCGTGGTGTGGCTGTGGCGCCCGGGCCCCGTGGCCGACCTCCCGCTCGACCTGATCCCTCCGGCCGTCGCGGTGCTGGCGCTCCTGCTCGCCGACGCCGGGCTGGTGTGGTGGGGCGCCGCCGAGGAGCTGGGCCGGATCGCGACGGCGCGGGACGAGGCACGGTCCCTGGCCGAGGGGGCGCGCGAGGCGGCGGCCGAGCCGCTCCTGCTGATCGACCTGGACTCGCTCGAGGTGCTCGAGGGCAACCCGGCGGCCGCCCGGGAATTCCGCTATCGCCGGTGGGACCTGGCGGGGCAGCCCCTGGCCCTCCTGCTGGGCGGCGAGGAGGAGGCGGAGGCGCTGATCGAGGCGGCGGAGGCGTCGCCGGACGAGGTGGTGGAGGCCGGGGTGAAGGCCGAGCGGCAGGACGGGTCGCGCTTCCCGGCGGAGGTCCGGCTGCGCTCGGTCCGGGGCGGCCGCGGCGAGCGGCGGGCGGTGATCAGCGTGGCCGACCGGTCGGCCGAGCGGAGCCTCGCCGACGCCGAGGAGCGGGCCGTCGAGCGGCAGCGGTCGCTGTACGCGAACGTCTCCGACGTCGTGCTCACCGTCTCGAAGGCCGGCACCGTCCTCACCGAGAGCCCCTCGCTCGGGCCCGTGCTCGGCTTCTGGTCCGGCGAGCTGAACGGCGAGAACGTCTTCGGCTACCTGCATCCCTCCGACCGGTCCGACTTCCGCGCCGCCCTGGACAGCGTGGGCGAGAGCGCCGGGAGCTCGCTCACCCGGGAGTACCGCGTCCGGGACCGGAGCGGGGGCTGGCGCGTGATGGAGACCCACGTCCGGCGACCGCCCGCCGACCGCGACGTGCAGGGGCTGATCGTCACCTGGCGGGACGTGACGCGCGAGCGGGAGGCCGAGGAGGAGCTCCGGAAGTCCCACGAGAAGTACCAGCGGATCTTCCGGGTCAGCCCGCTGGCGATCTACATCAGCACGCTGGAGGACGGCCGCATCCTCGAGGCGAACGAGGGCTTCCGCGACATCTTCGGCCACGATCCCGAGGAGGCGGTGGGACGGACCTCGCTGGAGCTCGGCATCTGGAAGGGGAAGGGCGACCGGGATCGGATCGTCCGACGGGTCCGCAGCACGGGGGCGGCGAGCAAGGTCGAGGTGACGCTCCGCTCGAAGTCGGGCCGCGAGAAAGACGTCCTGCTCTTCGCCGAGCGGCTCGTGATCGACGGGGAGAGCTGCCTCCTCGTCGTCGGCCACGACATCACCCAGCGCAAGGAGGCCGAGCGCAAGCTCGAGCAGCTTGCGCTCTTCGACACGCTGACGGGGCTGCCCAACCGGAACCTCTTCCACGACCGCCTGGAGCACGCCCTCGACCGCAGCCGGCGGCACGAGACCCGGGTCGCCCTGGTCTACGTCGACCTGGACCGGTTCAAGGTGGTCAACGACACCCTGGGCCACGCCGCGGGCGACCAGCTGCTCGCCGCGGCCTCCCAGCGGATCGAGGAGTGCTTCCGGAGCGAGGACACCGTGGCGCGCCTGGGCGGCGACGAGTTCGGCGCCGTGCTCGAGGGGACCGAGTCGGCCGAGGCGGCCCGGGCCGCCGCCAAGCGGCTGATGCAGGCGATGGAGCCGCCCTTCGAGATCCACGGGACCCAGGCGCACGTCTCGGCCAGCATCGGCATCGCGCTGAGCTCGCCCGAGATCGACCGTCCCCAGGACCTGCTCCGCTACGGGGACATAGCGATGTACCGGGCGAAGGAGCGCGAGGGGACCACCTTCCACGTCTTCGAGCCCGAGAAGGACTCCGAGGCGACCCGCCGACTGCACCGGGAGAACAGCCTGCGGGAGGCGATCGACCGGCGGGAGCTGCGCATCCACTACCAGCCGATCGTCTCGCTGCGCACGGGCGAGATCGTGAGCGCCGAGGCGCTCGTGCGCTGGGAGCACCCGGAGCGCGGCCTGCTGAGCCCGGAGGAGTTCATCCCGCTGGCCGAGGAGACCGGCCTGATCGTCCCGCTCGGCGAGTGGGTGCTCAACCGCACCTGCCGGCAGGTGGTGCGGTGGAAGGACGAGGGCACCCTGGCGCCCGACTTCGCGCTCAGCGTGAACGTCTCCCCCTACCAGTTCCGCGAGCCCAACTTCCTGGAGCGGGCGCAGCGCATCCTGCGCCGGTCGCGCCTCTCCCCCGAGGACCTGCAGCTCGAGGTGACCGAGAGCATGGTGATCCAGGGGAAGGCGAAGATCGACGAGCTCGCCGACCTCGGCCTGATGGTCGCGATCGACGACTTCGGGACCGGCTACTCCTCGCTCAACTACCTCAAGCAGCTGAAGCTCAGCTCCCTGAAGATCGACCGCTCGTTCGTGAAGGGGCTGGGCACGGACCGGGACGACGACGCGATCGTGCAGACGATCCTGCTGCTGGCCCAGCGGCTCGACCTGAAGGTGCTCGCCGAGGGCGTGGAGACCGAGCGTCAGCTCACGGAGCTGCTCCAGCTGGAGTGCGACTTCGGGCAGGGCTTCTACTTCTCGCCGCCGGTGGAGGGGCCCGAGTTCCGCAAGATGGTCCGCCGGAGCCACGACCACGCCGGCGGGCCGCTCCTACGGGCGGTGGAGGGCGGCAAGTCGGCTTAGGGCGCCAGCTCGGCCACCAGGTGCCGGGCCTTCTCCCACACGTCCGGCCGGGCCACGAAGACGCCGCCGAGCTGGGCGGGGTCCGGCTTCCCGTAGGTCATCGGCTCCCCGGAGCAGTCGGTGAACCGGGCGCCCGCGCCCCGGGCGATCGCCTCCGGGGCGCAGGTGTCCCACTCCTTCATGTAGGGCACCGGGTGCACGTAGATCTCGCCCCGACCCTCCGCCACCGCCGCCGCCTTGAGCCCGGCCGAGCCGAGGGGCACCGGGGTGACCGAGTCCAGCACGCCCGCCAGCCGGTCGAGGCCGTCCGGGGTGTGGCTCCGCGAGTGCACGAGCCGGACGCCGGGCGGGGCGAGCCCCTCGACGGTCAGCGGCACCGGGTCGTCGAACGACTCGAGCCCGGCCGCCCCCTCGCCGGCGTCCTCCCCGGCGCTGTCCCGGCCGCCTCCGTCGCTCTCCCCGCCACCTCCGTCCTCCTCCTTCAGGGCGCCGCGCCAGGCGCCGCCGCCGGCCGAGCCGAGGTAGAGCACCCCGGGGTCGGGCCGGTAGACGACGCCGATCCGCGCGCGGCCCTCCACCGCGAGCCCGACCATCACCGCGAACTCGCCGTTCCGGGCCAGGAACTCCTTGGTGCCGTCCAGCGGATCGGCGATCCAGAGGTGTCCGCGGTGGAGCGGCGCGTCGGGCCCGTTCCCCGTCCCGCCGGCCGGCGGGACGGCCGCGGTCTCCGGCGGACCCTCCTCCGTGCGGATCGCCTCGCCGGGCCGGCGTCGCTCCAGCACCCGCCGGATCGCCCGATCGGCCGCGCGATCGGCCTCGGTGACGGGGTCGTCCGGCCCCTTCTCCTCCACCTCCGCGGGCTGGGCGCCCCGGTAGCGCCGCATCACCTCGCGCCCGCCGGCCAGGGCCGCCTCGACGGCCACGGAGAGGTCGGCCAGGTCGGCCTCCTCGAGCGCCGACGCCTCGCCGGCGCCCAGCCAGGAACGGAGGTCGGCGAGCTCGGAGGTCACGTCTGCACGCGCTTCATGAGCCAGAGGCCGGCGACGAAGAAGACGATGTTGGGGATCCACGCCGCGAGCTTGGGGGGCACGACCCCACCGGCTCCCAGCGCCTGCGAGACGCGCACGAACATCAGGAAGAAGATCGTCACGCCGAGGGCGACGCCCACCGACACGGTCGGGCCGCCGCGGCGGGTCGTGTGGCCGAGCGGGGCCCCGAACAGCACGATGATGAAGCAGGTGAAGGGGAAGGCGATCTTGAGGGCGCGCTCGACGATCAGCTCCTTGGCGTCGCCCCCCGAGCGCTGGATCGCCTCGATGAAGCGCCCGAGCTCGAAATAGCCCATCTCCTCGGGGTCCTTCGGCTCGGCCAGCAGCGCCTCCGGACTCTCGCTGAACGAGCGCTGCCACAGCTCGTCGAAGCGGAAGGTGGCGGTGTGGGACAGCTCCGGGAGCAGCCGCAGGCGGCCCCGCTCGAGCACCCAGCGGCCGTCCGGCTCGATCCATCGGCCGCCGCGGGCGCTGACCTGGTAGGAGGCGTAGTCGTAGCCGGTGCCCTCGCGCTGCACCTGCACCTCGCCCAGCGAGCCCTGCTCGGTGTCCAGCATGCCCACCCGGTAGACCCGCCCCGCGTTGCCCCGGTAGACGAAGCCCCGCCGGATCGTGGAGGTGCGCGACCGCTCCTGGCCCAGCGCCTCCTCCGACATCCGGTTGGTGCGCGGGACGACCTCGGTCAGCATCAGCGCCAAGAGGCTCACGGCGACGCCGGCGAGCAGCATCGGCGCGATGAGCCGGTAGAAGCTGATCCCGCCCGCCTTCGCGGCCGTCGTCTCGAAGTGGCGGGTCATCGTCGCCACCGTGAAGACCGCCGCCAGCAGCGCGGCGATCGGGAAGGCCAGCAGCGACTGGTAGGGGAGCTGGAAGACGTAGTGGAGGAGGATCTCCACGGTCGACGCCCCCTCGGCCAGGTAGTTGTCGACCGAGTCGGTCAGGTCGATGACGATCAAGAGGAAGGGGACGCCGAGGACGCAGACCGCGAAGATGCGCGCGAAGGAGGTGAGGACGTACCGGTCGAGCAGCCGCATGCGCCCCCCCGACCGCTTCCGCGCCCAGCGGCGGTCCTGCCGGTTCATCCGACCTTCGTCGAGCGCCAGAGGAGGACGGCGCCGGCCGCGCCGAACAGGACGTTCGGGGCCCACATCGCCCAGAACGGCGTCAGGATGAGCTCCTCGGACAGCTTCTCGCCTCCGACCAGCGAGACGTAGTAGGCGCAGAAGACGAGGAAGCTCACCGCGACGACCATCGCCACGCCCGCGTCACGGTAGCGGACCGCGAGCGGGGCGCCGATGAGCACGAAGACGATGCAGGCGGCCGGGATGGAGTACTTCTTCTGGATCTCGACCTCGAAGCGGTTGCCGCGGCTGACGGCCGCCCGGTGCTGGCGGGCGAGCGACTCGAACTGGGCCGTCGGGGTCCGCGAGGACCGGGACCTCGTGGCCGCGTCCAACGCGTCGGCCCGGAGCTCGGCCGCCGTGGGGATGGACCCGGCGCCGGTCGAGTCGGCGCCGGTCGAGTCGACGCCGGCCGGGTCGATGCCGTCCGAGTCGACGCCGGCGGCGGTGTCCCGCCTCCCCGTGGAGTCGCCGCTCCGCGCCGCCGCCGTGTCGCGTCCCGCGATCGACCCGGCTTCGGCGGCCGATCCTCTGCCCGCGCCGCCCACGGCCTCGGCCTCGCCCGGCGGGTCGACCTCCCGGCCGAGCAGGCGGCGGGTCAGGAAGACCGTGGTCCAGCGGCTCTCCGTCAGCGTCCGCTCGGCGCGTTCCCGGGAACCGCGGACCTCCTCGCGCATCTGCGGGATGGCCATCTCGCGCTCGCCCCGGTAGCCGCCGAGGTCCTGACGCTGGAGCTTGTTGGTGACGTCGGGCACGCGCATCGCCATGGTCCGGAATCGGATGCGCTGGAAGGAGGCCGGGTCGCTCGCTTTCCGCTCCTGGGTCGTGCCGTCGTAGAGGAGCAGCTGCAGGTCGGTGCGGTCGTCGGTCAGCGCCATGCTGCCGCTGTCCGCGTAGATCGTGCGGGAGCGCTCGGGCTGACGCTCGTCGTAGACGACCACGTCGGTGAGCCGGTTGGTCTCCTGGTCGACGTTGGCCGCCTGCAGGTAGAGCTCGCCCTCGAGCACCTCGTTGATCGCCTGGTCGCGGAGCGCGAAGGTGGCTTTCTTCTGGGCGATGCTCGACAGCAGGACGGCGAGCCGGTGGTTGGACTCGGGCAGCACCTCGTTGTTGAACCAGACCATGCCGAGGGCCAGGATGACGCCGACGGCCGCCACCGGAGCGACGAGACGGGGGAGGTGGACGCCGCTGGCCTTCATGGCCACGATCTCGTTGTCGCCGGCCATGCGGTTGAAGGCGAACAGCACCGCGGCCAGCACCGCCATCGGCAGCGTCATCGCGACGATCCACGGGATCGAGAGGGCGAAGACCTCCACGATGACCAGCGGGTCGAGGCCCTTGCCCATCAGCATCCCGAAGCGCTGGCTCAGCTCGTTGAGGAGCATGAGCAGGGTGAGCGCCGAGAGGGAGAAGAGGAACGGCGCGACGTGGGAGCTGAGGACGTATCGGCGGAGGATGCGCATGGCAGGGGGAACGTACCGGCGAGCACGGGGAAGGTGCCACGCGTGAGTCCCTCGAATCCCGCGTCTCCGCTCGATCGTCCGCCGCGCTCGATCGCCCTGGTGCTGCTGAGCGCCATCGGCGACGTCGTGCACGGGATGCCCGTCGCCACGTCGCTGCGGGAGGCGTGGCCCGACGCCCGCCTCGACTGGGTGATCGAGCGGCGCATCCACCCGCTGGTGGCCCCGCACCCGGACGTGGACGACTTCGTCCTCTTCGACCGCTCGGCCGGAGCTCGGGGCTTCCTCGACCTGCGGCGCCGCACGCGGGACCGGCGCTACGACCTCGTCGTGGACCTCCAGGTCTACCTGAAGGCCGGCCTGCTCACGCTCCTGCTGGACGGAGACGTGAAGCTGGGCTTCGACCGGGGCCGCTCGCGCGACCTGAACTGGCTCTTCACCACCCACCGCATCCCGCCCGGCCCGGTCGCCCACACCCAGGACCAGTACTTCGAGTTCCTCGAGCACCTCGGGGTCGAGCCGCGCACCGAGTGGCGGTTCGGATTCGACGACGGGGAGCGGGCCGAGCAGGAGCGCTTCTTCGCGCGGTTCGACCGCCCGGTGCTGGCCGTCGTGGTGCGCACGACCCGGGAGGACAAGGACTGGGCGCCTGAGCGCTACGCCCGCGTGCTCGAGGCCGCCGAGCGCGACCTCGGCCTCGCTCCCGTGCTGGTGGGGAGCGGGTCGGAGGCGGAGCGGGCCGTCGCCCGCGAGGTCGCCTCTCTCACCCGGGCCGAGCCCGTCGACGCGCTGGCGAACGACCTGCG
>CAZEUW010000013.1:11816-22180 GCA_964515425.1 uncultured Gemmatimonadota bacterium
CCGCCCCCGCGCGGGCGACCGCCGGGGGGGGGGGGGCGTGGATCCGGGCCGGCGCCCCCCTGACGCTCAGCCCCGACACCGGCCCCCTGCACGTCTCGGCCGCGCTCGGCACGCCGGTCGTCGGCCTCTACGGCGCCACCGACCCGAAGCGCACCGGCCCCTACCCGGAGGCGTACCGCGAGCTGGTCGTCGACGCCTTCACCGATCCCGGCGAGACCGAGCCCGTGCACGGGTACCGCTCCGGCCGGATGGAGCGGATCACCGTGGAGGCGGTGGTGGCGAAGCTCGAGGAGGCGGCGGACCGCTACGTCGGGTGACGCGGGCGCCGGGGGCCGGCCCGGGTTCGCCGGGCACCGGTGCCTGAAGGGCGGCGTCGACCGGGCGACGCGGGAGCGAAGGGCGGGCTGTCGGGTACGGGGGGACAGCCGGCCGTCCGAGCGCGGTCCCGCGTCCGGCGCGGTCCGGGCTCCGCGCGGCACCCTGACGTCGACATCGAACCCGCTGACGACCGTGGCGAGCAACGGCAACCGCATCCTCTGGGTCGACGACGAGGTCGACCTCCTCCGTCCGCACGTGATGCTGCTGGAGGAGGAGGGCTACGACGTCGACGCGATCATGAACGGCAACGACGCCCTCGAGCTGCTCGCCACCGACAGCTACGATCTCGTGCTGCTCGACGAGCAGATGCCCGGCCTTCGGGGCATCGAGGTGCTGAGCCGCCTGCGGCGCCGCTCCCCCCGGCTGCCCGTCGTGATGGTGACCAAGAGCGAGAAGGACTCCACGATGCACGAGGCGATCGGGCGCCGGGCCGACGACTACATCGTCAAGCCCACCAGCCCGCGCCAGGTGCTCTCGGTGGTGATGCGCCTGCTGGAGGGGGACGCCCTCCGCCACGACCGCATCGCGCAGGACTTCAGCCGCCGCTTCGGCGAGCTGCGGGAGGAGATGGACGCCGCGGATTCGTGGGAGGACTGGGCCGACCTCTACAGCGAGATCGTGGACTGGGAGCTCCGGCTCGAGGAGTCGGAGGAGTCCGGGCTCCAGTCCACGCTCGACACGCTGATCACCGACGTACGCCGGGAGTACTGCGACTTCGTCGGGGGCCGCTACAGGGAGTGGGTGCACGAGGAGGGCGAGACGGGCCCGCCCCTCTCGGTCGACGTCGTGCCCCAGTTCTTCCGCCCCCTGCTGGGCGACGAGCCGACGCTGCTGCTCGTGGTGGACTGCCTGCGGCTCGACCAGTGGCGGGCCATCCTCCCCCGGATCAGCGAGCGCTTCGAGGTGGAGGAGGCGCTCTACTCCTCGATCCTCCCCACGGCCACCCCTTTCTCGCGGAACGCCATCTTCAGCTCGCTCTTCCCCGACGAGCTCGCCGAGGTCCGTCCCGATTGGTGGGCCTCGGAGGAGGAGGGCTACAACGCGTTCGAGGACGAGCTCTTCGCCGCCCTGGTCGGCGAGCTGACCGGGGGCGAGGTGCGGACCCGCTACGAGAAGATCTTCCGGGCCGAGGAGGGGGAGTCGATGCTCGAGCGGCTGCCCGACTACCTCTCGGGGCCGACCGCCACGGCGCTCGTCTTCGGCTTCGTGGACCTGCTGACGCACGGCCGCAGCGAGTCGTACCTGGTGCGGGAGATGGCTCGCGACGCCGCGGCCCTCCGCTCGCTCACGGTCAACTGGTTCGAGCGCTCGGCGGCCCGTCGGGCGCTGGACATGGCGGCCGACCGGGGGGTCCGGGTGCTGTTCACGACCGACCACGGCTCGATCCACTGCCAGCGCTCGGCCATCATCTACGCCAAGAAGGACGCCACGCAGAACCTGCGCTACAAGTTCGGCGACGACCTGCGCGCCGAGAACCCGGCGGCCGTGCACGCCGCCGACGAGGCCGACGAGCTCCGCCTGCCGCCGGGCGGATTCCGCCAGAAGTACCTGCTCTGCCGCGAGGACTTCTTCTTCGTGTATCCGACGAAGCTCAGGGAATACCAGAACCGCTACCGCGACAGCTTCCTGCACGGCGGCGTCAGCCCGGAGGAGATGATCCTGCCCGCCGCTCTGCTCACGCCGAGATGACGGCGCGGTGAGGCCCGGGGCCACCCCGGCGGCGGAGAGGCCGATCCGATGACGGTGGGGAGCGCCGCCGCGCGCGAGCTCGAGTCCCACCGGGAGGACGGTCGGGGGGCGGCCGACGAGCCGCTCGCCACCTTCCGGCGCCTGGGATCCTACCTGGCGCCCTACAAGCTCCTCTTCGGGCTGAGCCTCGGCGCCATGGTCCTCTCGGCGCTCTTCGACGCCTTCAGCCTCACCCTGCTGATCCCCTTCCTGCGCTCCATCTTCGGGGGCGGGGAAGCGCTCCCCGAGACGCCGGGATCGCCCGTCGAGCAGGTGATCGAGGCCGTCGTCGGGGACTGGATCCGGGGCGGCAGCGACCTCGAGGTCCTGCGCGACATCTGTCTGGTGGTGCTCGCCGCGATCGTGCTGAAGAACCTGTTCCTCTACCTCTCGAACCTGCTCGGCGTGATCGTGCGCGAGCGGATCGAGCGGGACATGCGGGAGGAGGTCTTCGAGGCGCTCCAGACCCTCCCGCTGGCCTTCTTCGAGCGCACCAAGGCCGGCCAGCTCATCGCCCGCGTGCTGACCGACACTCGGGAGACCAAGCGCATCATCAGCTTCGCCCTCCTCGAGGTGCTCCGCCGGGCCGTGACGGCCGTCGCCTACCTCGCCGTCATGGTCGCCATCTCGTGGCGTCTCACCCTCATGGCCGCCGTCCTCGCTCCCCTGCTGGTCGCGGTCCTGCGGCCCCTCCTGCACCGGCTGAGGAAGGGCTACCGGCAGGCGTACGATCGTCAGGGCGAGCTGCTGAGCATCCTGCAGGAAGCGGTGAGCGGCATCCGCCTGGTGAAATCGTACGGGGCGGAGGAGCACGAGGCGGATCGGTTCTCGGAGAGCTCCAACGCCTTCACGAGCGGGATGATCCGGGCCGACGCGCTTCGCGCCCTCTCGTCGCCCCTCTCGGAGGTGCTCTCGGCCCTGGTGGCGCTGGCGCTGCTCTGGATCGGCGGCAACATGGTGCTGGAGGCCGGCATGCTGCCGCCCGAGCACTTCATGACCTTCATCACCGTCGCCCTCAGCCTCATCTCGCCGATCAAGAAGCTCTCCGAGTTCCCCGCGACCGCCCAGTCCGCGCTCGCCGCCGCCGATCGCTTCTTCGAGGTCGTCGACGAGCCGCCCGAGCCCGTCGGCGGCGACGGCACGGTGACGCTGAAGGGTTTCGAGGAGGGGATCCGGTTCCGGGACGTGTGGTTCGCCTACGAGCCGGGCAGGCCGGTGCTCCGGGGCATCGACTTCGAGGTCGAGAAGGGCGAGGTGCTCGCCGTCGTCGGCCCCTCCGGGGCGGGCAAGAGCACCCTCGTCGACCTGCTGCCCCGCTTCGTCGACGCGGACGAGGGCGGGGTCGAGATCGACGGCCGCGACGTGCGCGACTTCACGCTCGCCTCGCTGCGGTCCCGGATGGGGATCGTCAGCCAGGAGACGGTGATATTCCACGACACGGTGCGGGCGAACATCGCCTACGGGGCCACCGATCGATACACGGACGAGCAGGTGGTGCGGGCGGCGACGGCGGCCAACGCGGCCGAGTTCGTCGAGGAGCTGCCGCAGGGGCTCGACACGCCGCTCGGCGACCGGGGCGTCCGCCTTTCCGGCGGTCAGCGCCAGCGGCTCGGGATCGCGCGGGCCGTGCTGCGAGATCCGCCCATCCTGATCCTCGACGAGGCGACCTCGAACCTCGACACGGAGTCGGAACGGCTGATCCAGGCGGCCATGGAGCGGCTGCGCGAGGGCCGGACCGTCTTCGTAATTGCCCACCGTCCGCGACGCCGACCGCATCGTGGTGCTCGACGAAGGGGAGCTCGTCGAGATGGGCACCCACGACGAGCTCTACGACCGCGGCGGCCTCTACGCGCACCTCTACGAGCTGCAGTTCGCCGGCGCTCCGTCGGCCGCCGGGGCGGGCTGACCGGGGGCGCTCGGCGCCGACCGGCCGAAGGCGCTGAGACGCTGAGGCCCTCAGCGACCGGCGGCGAGGTTCCGCTCCCTTCGGGCGCGGACGCTCTCCTCGAGCGCGGCGCGGCGCCGCCGGCAGATCAGCACCCATTCGTCGTCGAACAGACGCTCGATCGGAGCTACGAGCGGATGTTTCCGGGCGAGCCGGAAGCGGCGGGCACGCCCCCGGGCGCTCGGGGGAAACCGCTCCACCATCCCGAGCCGGTGGAGGCGGTCCAGGATCTCGGCGGAACCCTGTGGTGTGACACCGCACCAGAGGGCCACGTCCCAGGGCCGCCGAGGGCTCGGAGGTCGCCGGCGTTCCTGGTTCTCCTGCCGCATGAGCTCCCGTAGCGTGCGCAGCGACTTTACCCCGATGAGCACGTCGTCCAGAGGCCAATCACCGTCAGGTCGGCGTCTGTATCCGCCCGTCCACTCGTCTGCCATCACTTCTCCTCTCCCCGTTCGAAGGACGTATCGTCCGCCCGGCTGACGGCGACTCGTCCTCTGCCATCACGTACGTTGTGTTGTCCTCTCAACCCCTCTTCAGATGCATCTGAAGAGGGTCCGGAGGGGGAGGAGAACGCGGGGGTCGCCAGGCCCAGCGACGGTCGCCGCATGAGTCGGGGGAGATGGGCGGGGGCGAAGGAGGGATGTGGCGGGATCCCGGGGCCGGGGTCAGTCCTCGCCGGCCGCCGCGTAGCCCTCTTCGAAGGCCTGCCACGCGGCGAGGGCGGCGTCGAGCCCCAGCTTCTCCAGGTGGCCCCGGAGTCGCCGCAGGTTCTGGCGGGCGAAGAAGTCGAGGGGATCGCGGCCGAGGATCCGGGCGCGGTCGAAGTCGAGCAGCACCGCGTCTCCGCCGCCTCGCGGGAGCAGGAAATTGTAGCCGTTGAGATCCGCGTGGATGCCGCCTGCGGCGTGGAGGAGGCCGGCCGATCGGCCCATACGGCGCAGGACGTCCGCGAGCTCCTCCTCTCGACGCTCTTCCGCGAGCTTCGACAGGACCGAAGGCGCCGGATCCGCGCCGGTCACCCTGCGCGTCACGAGCGCGGCGCGGTAGCCGAGACGCGCGGAGGACTGGACCGCCGCCAGCGGACGCGCCGTCGGCACGCCCCGTCGTCGCAAGCGCTCGGTGACGTAGACCTCGTCGAAGGCACGATCTCCGACGAGGTAGGTGCGGTCGGTGAACCGTGCCGCGAGGCCACCGCGCCGATAGGGACGGACCACGACCTCCCCCTCGGGACCGGCCGGCAGGAGGGCCAGCGTGCCCCGTCCTCCGGGAGGATCGAACGGACGCGCGCCCCGGGCGAGCTCGCTCGGACGCCGGTCGGCCGCCTCGACGAGGCCGAGGCGCCGGAACCGGTCCAAGAAGTCGTTCCGCACCAGCGCGACCACGTCCCGGCCCTCCGAGCCGGCGTGGTGGAAGGCCCATTCCGACTCGAAGTCCTCCGGGAGATCCCGCCTGGTCTCGGGCATGTCGGCCAAGATGGACGACCGGTCGCGGCCCTGCCAGGGCGTTTCTATCTTGCCGGCATGACTCCCGCCGCTGTGAAAGCCCCGTGACGGCTCCCGAGTCCGAAGAGCGCGATCCCGCGCCCGAGCACCGCGATCCCCCGCGCGGGCACCGCGGCCCCGCGCCCGAGCGGCCCGAGCCGCGGGCGATCGGCCGCGTTCGCGTGCTCCACGTGACCGACTCCGAGGCGCCGACCGACGCCTCGGCCGCAGCGGGGGACGCTCGGAACTCCGCGGTCGGGCCGGCCGCATGGGTCGCGGCGCTGGATGGCAGCCCGGCGGTGCGCCAGGCGGTGCTGGACGGCAACGGCAGCACGACGATCTCCCTCGCCCGCACCGATTTCGCGCCCGACGTCGTCCACGCCCACGGTGTGCGCGCCCTGCGACGGGCCGTCATCGGTCTCTCCCTGTCGGGGGATCCCGCACCGATCGTGGCCTCGTTGACCGACGACGAGGCGGGCTCGAACGCCTCCATGGCGCTTTGCCGACGGGCGGCCCTGCTCCTGCTCGGCCCGGCGTCGCTCCAACGGATGCGATCGGCCGGCCTGGAGCCGGCCAGGCTTCGCCTGCTGGACGCCTCGCGGATCGAGGAGGGAAGGCTCGAGGCGGTGCTGCTCGAGTGCGCGATCGCCGGCTACCGGGCGGTGGTGTCCTCCGAACGTCTCCGTCGGGACTATCGTCGGCGTCTGGATCGGTGGGGACGGTTGCGGCGAGCCCTCCCCACGCCCGCCGTGGACGCTGGCGTCCGCCGGTGAAGGAGCTGCTCGAGTACCTCGGCGTCCGATCGCTCGAGGGAGCCTTCTCGGCGCTCCCGCGACGCGCCGCCGGCTCGGTGGGCCGGAGCCTCGGTCGGGCGGCGTATGCGGCCGGAGTGCGACGGCGCCTGGTCGAGGGCCACCTCCGGCGTGCCTTCCCGGACCGCGACGACGACTGGATCGAGCGGACCGCCCTCGGCTGCTATCGGCATTTCGGGGCCGAGCTGGCGTCGCTCGCCCGGATGGCCCGAACGGCCCAGGCTGCACGGCCTGCACGGGCGGGCGGCCCGGCACACACGGACGGGGCGGGCACCCGCGGCGGCGACCGGCTCGTGGAGCGGACGGCGGGCGGCGACCGCTTCAGGGAGGTGTGGACCGAGGCCACGGCCGGCACCGGCCGCGGCGCCCTCGTCGTCACGGGCCACCTGGGCAATTGGGAGCTGGCCGGAGCGGCGGCGGCCGGGCTCGGAATTCCGGTCTCGGCGGTCGTGAAGGGACAGCGCAACCAGCGGGTGGACCGCCACCTGGACGCCGTACGCCGCAGCCTCGGGGTAGAGCCGATCGCGATGCGGTGGGCGGGCCGGGGCGTTCCGGCGGCGCTCGACGCGGGGCGCGCGGTGGCCCTCGTTGCTGACCAGGACGCCCGGGACCGCGGGGTGGTCGTGCCCTTCCTCGGGCGGCCCGCGAGCACGTTCCGCGGACCCGCCGCCCTCGCGCTCCGCCACGACGTCCCGCTCCTGTTCGGGACGATGGTGCGGGAGGGCGACGGGTGGCGGCTCGGCCTCGAGCCGGTGGAGGCGGAGCTGGCGCGGGCGCCCGGCGAGGGGTCAGCGGGGGCGCCCGGCGAGGGGTCAACGGGGGCGCCCGGCGACGAGTCGGTGCGGACGCTGACGCGGGCCTGGGTCGCGAAGCTGGAGCGCGAGGTGCGCGAGCGGCCGGAGCAGTACTTCTGGTTCCACCGTCGCTGGAAGTCGATCCCGGCGGAGGAGGGCGCGGCCCGGATCCGAGCCGCACCGGACGGGTAGACCGAAGACGCGCCACGGGCCGTCCGTGTCGCCCGTCCGGGCCCACCGCCCGGCGGCCGCAACGCTCCTGCACCGATCGCCTCAGGGAGACTGGCGCCTTGATCTATCTGGGCATCCCCGTCCACGACGAGCGCCACACCGCGGGCGTGCTGCTGTGGCGGATCCGGCAGCTCCTGGTGGACGAAGGCGTCGACTTCCGCCTCGTCGTGGTGGACGACGCCTCGACCGACGGCACCGCCGAGGTCCTGGCGCCGTATCGGCGGGTGATGCCGCTCACGATCCTGACCCACGAGGAGCGCCGGGGCTACGCCGCGTCGCTCGAACGGATCGTTCGCCACGTGCTGGACGACTCCGCGTATCACAAGCGGGACGCCCTGGTGACGTTGCAGGCGGACTTCACCCACGCCCCGGAGGCCATCCCGGAGATGGTCCGGCGCTTCCAGAGCGGCGTGGACCTGGTCCACGGCGTCTCCCGCGGGGACGGACGGCTGCCCCGGCGCGTCCGGATCGGACGAATGCTCGCGTCGCGCCTCTGCCGCTCGCTGCCGCTGCCCGAGGAGGCGGAGGATCCGCTGTCCGGGTTCCGCCTCTACCGGCTCTTCCTGCTCGAGCGGGCGCTCGCGGACGTGGCCGAGGGCGAGCCCCTGCTCCGCTACCGGGGCTGGGCGGCCGACGCCGAGCTGATGGTGGCGACCTGGCCCTACGCCCGGCAGACGGCCCAGGTCGAGTTCCCGTTCGGGCACCGCCGCCGCTACCGCGACAGCCGCTTCCGCCTCGTCACCCAGATGTGGGAGATGTTCCGCGCGGGCCGAGACGCCCGGTTCCGGCGGGCGGCCCCCGAGCTGACGGTGGAGGGGGGCGGCTCGTGAGCGCCCGGTGGTCGATCCGAGGGGAGGCGATCGCCGCGACCGTCGCCGTAGCCCTGCTCGCGCTCGCCGCGCCGGCCCCGGCAGCCGCGCAGTCCGGCCCCGGCTCCGACGTCCGGGACTCCTCCTCCGCGCCGGTCGAGGAGGCGGCGTGGAGCTTCCCGGTCGGCGAGCGCTCCGTCTACGACGTGCGGGTGGCGCTCGGGCGTGTCCGGGCCCCTCGACCCCTGGGCGAGGCGAGCCTGGCGGTGGAGGAGACGGAGACGGTGTCGGGCACCGAGGCCTACCGGCTGGCGCTGGAGATGGAGGGCGGGATCCCCCTCGTCTACCGGATGGACGACCGGAAGGTGAGCTGGGTGGCGACCGATCCCCTCAGGACCCTCCGCTTCGAGGAGCACCTCCGACAGGGGGACTATCGACGCGATCGGCAGTGCCGGATGCGGCAGGAGGCGGGGCGCTACAGCTGCTACGAGGAGGACGGGGAGGGCAGCTGGCGGCCCCTCGAGGACGCGCAGGACGTGGAGATGCCCGAGGCGGCCCTCGACGAGGTCGCCTTCCTCTACCTCGTGCGTACGATGCCGCTGGAGGTGGGGCGCACCTATCGCTTCGACCGTCTCTTCGAGGAGGACGGCAACCCCGTGGAGCTCGAGGTGCTCCGGCGGGAGACCGTTCGGGTGCCGGCCGGCCGTTTCGAGACCATCGTGGTGCGGCCCATCATCGAGACCGGGGGCCTGTTCGGCGACGAAGGGCGGGCCGAGGTGTACATGACCGACGACGATCGACGGCTGATCGTCAAGATCGCCAGCACGATGAAGGTGGGCCGGATCGATATGCTGCTCACGGAGTATCGCGCTGACGACGCCCCGTAGCGTTTTTGCAGCCCGGTGAGGCCACCGGTAGATTCGCCACGACTGATGACACCGATCTCCCACGGAGGATTGCTTGGGTAAGGGAAAGTACGAGCCGACCGACCTCGAGAGGGCTCGCGACGAGCTCTTCAGCCACATCCAGCGCTGCCACGTCCTCGACGCCACCTCGGGCCAGCAGGAGGAGTGGCTGGACGAGACCGTCGAGTACCTGGCCGAGCGCTATCCGGCCCTCGACAGGAAAGGTCTCTCGAAGCTGAGGAAGCTGGGCGAGCGCTATTGCCGTCCGCCGATCCCGCACGGTGACGTCGACGCCGACGAGGCGTGGAGCGAAGAGCCGGCCGAGACGGACGAGGCCGTCGAGCCCGAATCGGTCGTAGAGCCGGAGTCGGTCGAAGAGGCGGCCGTGGAGGCGGCGCCGGCGGCGGAAGCCGAGGTGCCCTCCTCCTGAGTCGGCCCTCCCCGTCGTCCGGGGGCCATCCAGCGCCGCACCCGAGCGAGGTCAAACGACGCTGATTCCGGGGCAACCCTCCCTCCTGATCGAAGTCCTCCTGGCCCTCCTCTTCCTGGGGGCCAACGCCTTCTTCGTGGCCGCGGAGTTCGCGCTGGTCAAGGTGCGCCGCACCCGCGTCAGCGAGCTCGCCTCGCGCGGCGACCGGCTGGCGCGCGCGGTCGAGGTGGCCGTCTCGGACCTCGACCGGTCCATCTCCGGCTGCCAGCTCGGCATCACCATCTCCTCGCTGGGGCTGGGCTGGATCGGCGAGCCGGCGGTGGCCGAGCCGCTCTCGGCGCTCTTCGACACCCTCCCCTCGCCCTGGGCCGGCCTGGCGACCCACGGCGTGGCTGTCGGGATCGCCTTCGCCTTCATCACCTTCCTCCACATCGTCCTGGGGGAGCTCGCCCCCAAGACCCTGGCGCTGGTGAAGCCGGAGACGGTGAGCCGCTGGATCGCGCTCCCCCTCAACCTCTTCAACCGGATCACGCGGCCGGCGGTCTGGTTGCTCGACGGCGCCGCGAACCTGACCCTCAGGCTCTTCGGCATCGACCGGCAGGCGAGCGAGCAGGAGCACGTCCACAGCCCGGAGGAGATCCAGATGCTGGTGGAGCAGAGCCTCCGCCAGGGCGTGGTCGAGCAGGACGAGGAGGCGATGATCCACGGCGTCTTCGAGCTGACGCGCACCGTCGCCCGCGAGCTGATGACGCCCCGCACGGACATCGCCGCCGTGGCGGCGGACGCCGCGCTCGCCGACGTGCTCGCCGTGGCGACCGAGTCGGGCTACTCCCGCTTCCCCGTCTATCGCG
>CAZEUW010000014.1:0-22077 GCA_964515425.1 uncultured Gemmatimonadota bacterium
CCGCCCTCGCCGCCGCGGAGGCGGCCGGCCGCGGCGAGCCGGTGCGGCCGGCGTCGATCGGTTAGCCGCCGGCTCCGGCTCCGCCTCGGCCGGCGCCCTCCTCCTCGTCGAACTCGAGGGCGACGGAGTTGATGCAGTAGCGCTGGCCGGTGGGCTCGGGCCCGTCGGGGAAGACGTGTCCCAGGTGGGCGTCGCAGCGGGCGCACAGCACCTCGGTCCGGCGCATGCCGTGGCTGGTGTCGGGCTCGGTGCGGAGGGCGCCCTCCTCCACGGCGCGCCAGAAGCTGGGCCAGCCGGAGCCCGACTCGTACTTGTGCTCGGTGGAGAAGAGCGCCGCGCCGCAGCAGACGCAGCGGAAGACGCCGTCGGCGTCCACGTGCAGCAGGTCGCCCGAGAAGGCGGGCTCGGTGCCTTTCCGGCGGGTGACGCGGTACTGCTCGTCGGTCAGCTCGCGGCGCCAGTCGTCGTCCGAACGGGTCGAGGCCGTCATCGGTTGAGCCGCCCCAGCTCCTCCAGGTAGAGGACCTCCGGCTCGCCGGCCACCCCGCCCGCCTCGCGCTCCTCCCGGACCGCGTCCGACTCGAGGTACTCGCGGGCATCGCCGAGGTCCTCCCAGGCGAGGAAGACCACGACCTCGGCGTGGTCGGCATCGCTGCGGAAGAGGTGTCCGCCCCGTGAGCCGGCCTCCTCGCGGGCGTCCGCGTTCTCCTCGAAGGCGCGGCGCCAGTGCGGGAAGTCCTCCACGGTCATGCGGGTCAGGGTGTAGGGCATCGCGTCACGGCTCCTCTGTCGTCGGTGGGGCGGGTCAGCGGCAGCTGTCGCTGACGATCTCGCCCTCGATGATGACGGTGCAGGCGTGCGTGGTGTACTCGAACGGGTCGCCGTCGAACACGACCAGGTCGGCGTCCTTGCCCTCCTCCAGCGACCCCACGCGATCGTCGACGCCCAGGAGACGGGCGCCGTCGATGGTCAGGTCGGCGAGCGCGGCCTGCCGCGGCATCCCGTGCGCCACGGCGACGGCCGCCTCGAAGAGCGCCACGCGCGTCTTGGGCACGTAGGCCTCGTAGCCGCTCTGGAAGGCCACCGGGACGCCCGCCTCGTGCAGCACGCCGGCGGTGGTGAAGGAGGCGTTCTCGAGGGGGCCGGAAGCGCGGGCCTTGGTCGGATGGACGAAGACGGGCACCCCCGCCTCGGCGATCTGCTCGGTCAGCAGATAGCTTTCGGCCCCGCCGTCGATCACGAGGTCGAAGCCGAACTCAAGGGCCAGGCGGAGGGCGCTCTGGATGTCGCCGGCGCGCTGGGCGGTGACGAGCGCGTCGACCTCGCCCGAGAGGAGCGCCGCGAGCGCCTCCATGTCCACGTCCCGGGAGGGGCGGCTCCCTTCGTCCTCGCTGGCGCGCGCCTCCATGTAGCCCTGCGCCTCGATCAGCCGCTGGCGCAGCATGGCGACCGCCTTGGCCCCGGTGCCGGGGCTCTCGAAGTTGCGCTCCACCGAGGGGCCGAGCGTCATGGCGAGCATGGTGAAGGAGTCGACGACCGCTTCTCCGATCGTCTCGCCGCTCGTCTTGAAGACCCCGGTGCCGCCGCTGACCAGCGCGCCCGGGCCGTGGCCGGTGTGGACGGTGGTGATGCCCAGCTCCCGCACCCACGCCACCAGCGGGTCGAGCGGATTGTAGGCGTCGATGGCGCGCAGGCCCGGTTGGATGGGCGCGCTCTCGTCGAGCTGGTCCTGGTCGGCCTCGGTGTTGTAGAGGCCCGAGAGGCCGACGGTCGCGAGCGCGTCGACGAGCCCGGGGGTGACGACGGCGCCCTCGACCACCTCCCAGCCGTCGGGGATCTCGACCTCGCGGTCGGGGCCGACCGCCCGGATCACGCCGTCCTCGAGGAGCACGACGCCGTCGGCGATCGGACCGCCCTCCGCCATCGTGTGGACGGTGTCGCCCCGCACCGCGATCTGCCCGTGGGCCGGGCCGGCGGCGAAGAGGGCGAGGAGCGCCGCGAGCAGCAGTCGTCGGCTCATCGGCGGCCTCCCCTCCGGCCGTGCGCGTGCAGGCCGTCCCCCCGGTAGACGTCCCAGCCGCCGGTGGCGTAGTCCCGGTGCGCCGGGTCCTCGCGGTCGAACACCTTCCGCCCTTCGATCCACGTCTCCTCCACCAGGGTGTAGGTGCTGAGCGGGTCGCCCGAGAGGACCACGAAGTCGGCGTCCTTCCCCGCCTCGAGGGAGCCGATCCGGTCGGCGAGCCCCATCATCTCGGCCCCGGCCAGGGTCATCGCCTCGAGCGCCTCGGAGCGGGACAGGCCCGCGCGGACCCCGAAGGCCGCCGAGCGCAGGAAGAGGCGGGAATCGGTGATGTAGTCGTCGGTGTGATAGGCGACCTGGACGCCCGCTTCGTCGAGCACGCGTCCCGTCTTCCAGAGCAGCTCGTCGGCCTCGTGCTTCCCGCCGGGGGAGTCGAGGACGATGATGGAGGCGGGCACGTCGGCCGCGGCGATCTCGTCGGCCACCTTCCAGCCCTCGCTCACGTGCTGGAGCACGAGCTCGAAGCCGAACTCCTCGGCGAGGCGCAGGGCCGTCATGACGTCGTCGTGACGGTGCGTGTGGAAGTGGACGACGCGCTCGCCCTCGAGCACCTCCACCAGCGCCTCCATGCCGAGGTCGCGGTCGGGGCGGTCCTCGGGGCTCTCGGCCTCCCGCATCTCCCGCCGGTACTCCTGGGCGTCGATGAACTGCTGGCGCACGATGGCGGCGGCGCGGGCGCGCGTCCCGGGCAGCGGCGGGTCGCCCTGCGGGTTCGTCCCGTTGGCCATCTTCATGCCGCCGCAGACGTCCTCGAGCGGATCCTCGCAGAGGAGCAGCTCGTCGATGGTCGTCCCGTCCCGGAGCTTGAGGTAGACGGTCTGGCCGCTCATCAGCAGGCCGGATCCGGGCATGACGTTGACCGTGGTGATGCCGCCGGCCCGCGCGCGCCACAGCGAGGGCGAGCGGACGTTCACGGCGTCGAGCGCCCGTACGCCCGGATGCATCGCGGCCGAGCGGTCCCCGCCGGAGACCTGTCCCACGTGGGAGTGCGTGTCGACCAGACCTGGCATGACGACCTTGCCCGCGGCGTCGTGGCGGACCGCGTTCCCCGGGATCTCGACCGCGTTCGCGGGACCCACCGCCCGGATCGTCCCGTCCTGGACGACCAGCACCCCGTCCTCGACGGGCGGTCCGGCGACGGGGTAGAGCGTGGCGCCCGTGAAGGCGTGCGGGCGCTCCTGGGCGGGGAGTGCGCCGGCGCAGATCGCCAGTGACAGGAGCGCGCACAGGAGCGAGGGTCGCTTCATGTCGGCACCGTTTCGGTGAGGGTCCGGGGATCGGGCCCGCGGCCCGGGGGACGAGCGGGCGACGGGCAAGCTACCGGCGGCGGATCGAGGGCGACAGCGATGCCGGGCGTCGGTCCCGGAACCGCTTCCAGAGGCGGGTGTGCCGGCTCTCGACGCCGACCTCGACGCCGCCGATCCACACCCGCTCGACGCTGGTGGTGATCTGCAGCGGGTCGCCGTCGGTGACGATCAGGTCGGCCCGCTTGCCTTCCTCGAGGCTTCCCAGCAGATCGCCCATCCCGAGGATCTGCGCGGGCGCCAGCGTGATCGACTGCAGGGCGATCCGGTCGGGGAGGCCGTAGGCGCGGGCGCGCGACGCGTGTTCGGGGAGGGTCCTCACGTCGGCCACGCTGCCGGTGGCCATCGCCACCTTCACCCCGGCGGCGTGGAGCCGGGCGGCGTTCTCCCACCCGGCCGACACCGGGTCGTCCCGGTCGAGCGTGGGCCTCCGCTCCGAGCCGACGACGACCGGGATCGCCCGCTCCGCCAGCTCGTCGGCCAGCCGATAGGCCTGGTCGCCGCCGACGACCACGGCCTTCAGGGCGGGAAACTCCTCCAGGAAGAGCAGCAGCGTCCGCAGGTCCCGCTCACGGCGCGCCTGGAAGAAGACCGGCATCTCGCCCCGCATCGCGGGCACCATCGCCTCCAGCATCACCCGGTCGCCGGGCCGGACGTTGGGGCCGAAGGGCGCCGCGGGCGCGCCGCGGACCGAGGGGCTGGCGGCGTAGAGCTCCGCCCGCCGGAAGAGCTCGACGAGCGACTCCAGCTCCCGGCCCTCCAGCTGCGGGTCGTCCCAGGCGTTGCCCTCGGGCGAAGGGAAGTCCACGACGAGGGCGGCGCGGTCGAGCAGGGAGGCTTCGGAGGGCGTGTCGCCGGCGAGCTGGATGAGCGAGCCCGTGCCCTGGACGACGCCGGAGCCGGGCGAGGTGAGCGCCGCCGTGACGCCGTTCGCCCGCGCCACGGGGATGGCCGCGCTGTGCGGGTTGATCGCCACGTGGGTGCGGAGGTGCGGGTTGTACTTGCCCACCGTCGCGTCGTCGCGGCTCGCGTCCACCGCCCCGATCTCCACCAGGCCGAGGCGGGTGAAGGGGTCGACGAGGCCGGGGTAGACGTGGCGGCCCGAGACGTCGTGGACGGTGACGTCTCCGGACGCTTCGACGGCCGCGGCGGGGCCCACCTCGACGATCCGCCCGTCGCGCACCAGGACGGCGCCCTCCTCGATGGCCGGGCCGGACACCGGATGGACCGTCCCGCCCGCGAGCAGGAAGGAGCGATCGGCGGCCCCGTCCGCCACCGACGGCGCCGTGGGCGGGGACGGCGAGGCCTCGTCGGAGGCGTCCACCCAGCCCTCCAGCCCGACGGCCTCCTCCGGGACGGCGGCGTAGTCCATCGCCGGCAGCTCCCGCACCGGCTCGCCGCGCGTCGCCTCCTCCCGATCGGCGTCGAAGTAGACGATCCCGTCGACCACGGTGGTCTTCACGCGGCTGCGGGTGTCGAAGGGGTCGCCGGTGAGCAGGACCAGGTCGCCGTCCTTGCCGACCTCGAGCGATCCGACGCGGTCCTCGAGGTGGAGCTGGCGCGCCGGGTAGAGGGTCAGCATGCGGAGGGCCTCCTCCTTCGAGAGCCCGCCGTACTTCACCGGCTTGTTCATCTCGTAGACCATGAAGGACTGCAGCCACGGGATGTCGGAGTTGACGCTCGTGGTGACGCCGTGGCGGTGCATGATCGCGGCGTTGTACGGGATCGCGTCGTAGGCCTCGAGCTTGTACATCCACCAGTCGCTGAACGTCGACCCGCCGGCGCCGTGCTCGGCCATCTCCGAGGCCACCTTGTAGCCCTCCAGGACGTGCTGGAAGACGTCGATCTCGAAGCCGAAGCGCTCGGCCACGTCCATCAGCATCAGGATCTCGTCGGCCCGGTAGGAGTGGGCGTGGACGGCGATCCGGCCCTCCATGATGTCCACCAGCGCCTCCAGCCGGAGGTCGCGGCGCGGGGGCACGCGGCCCTCCGGGTCGGCGCGGTAGTCCTCCCAGGCCTCCCGGTATTCGCGGGCCGCCTCGAAGGCCTGCACGTAGACCTGCTCGACGCCGATCCGCGACTTCGGGAAGCGGTCGGGCCCGGGCGGGTCCCAGTTCTTCCGCGTGACGTTCTCGCCGAGGGCGAACTTCACCGTGCGGGGCGCGCCCGCGACCAGCAGCTGCTCGTCGCGGTCCATCCCCCAGCGCGTCTTGACCACGGCGCTCTGGCCGCCGATCGGATTGGAGCTGCCGTGGAGCACCAGCGCGGTCGTGACGCCGCCCGACAGGGCGCGGAAGATCCCGAAGTCCTCCCGGTCCAGCGCGTCCGTGACCCGGACCTCCGGCACCACCGGCGCCGTGCTCTCGTTGGTGGCCCGCATGGCGATGTGGGAGTGGGCGTCGACGATGCCGGGGATGGCCGTGAGGCCGCTCCCGTCGATCACGCGCACGCCCTCCGGCGCCTCCAGGCCGCTCCCGATCTCGCGGATCTCGCCGTCGCGGATCAGCACGGAGGCACCCTCGAGCACCTCGCCCGTGGCGGTCCAGACGGAGTCGAGGCCGCGGATCAGCAGGTCGCCGCGGGGGACGTCGATCTCCCCGGCGGTGGCCTGGGGCTCGTAGCTCTCGGCCGGTGCCGCGTCGCCCGCCTGAGCCGCGGCGGGGGCGGGGGCGGCGAGGGCGGCGGCCAGGACGGCGATCAGGGCCGCGATCGGGGCGTGGGGCGTTCTCATGTGTCCTCGGGTGCTGGGGGAGGCTCCGGGCTCGGACTCGGTCTCGGGTCGAGGGCACCGGCGGCTCATCGCTCGGCCCTCCGGCCGCCGGGCCCCTCTCGCTCGGCCGTCCAGGTGAATGCCCCGATGCCGGGCGGACCGCTGCCGGAGCCGCTCATCCGGTCGCCGGACACCGTTCCGGAGAAGGTGACCTCCATCGCCTCACCCCCGATGTCGGCGGTCACGGAGAAGCTGACCTCCTCGCCCGAGACCCGGCCGTCGTCCACGTCGAGGGTCCCGAACTCGCCCTCGAGCGTGCCGTCGAACCTCGCACCGTCCTGCTCGAGCTCGAGGGTGCCCTCGTAGCTCTGCGCCTCGCTGTCGATCCCGATGCTCCAGGTGCCGCTGAGGTCGGCGGCGGGAGGTTGGTCGAGCTCGGCGCCCGGTTCGGCGCCGACCTGCACGCGGCCCTCGACGAAGGTGTAGCGGATCCGGGTGTCCTCGTCGAGCAGCGGCCCGTCGGTGACCACGAAGGTGGCCGACCCGCCCGGCTCGACGCGCGCCAGCCAGGGCACCCCGAGCAGCTCCGCCGGCGTCGCGGTCAGGGCACGGAGGGCGGCGTCCTCGGAGAGGCCGTACTCCACGGCCTTCCGCGCGCCCTCCCCGAGGTCGGCCTCGCCGCCCCCGCTGGTGAGGGCGACGCGCACGCCGGCCTCCACCAGCCGTCCGGCGTTCGCCCAGGCGTCCTCGATCTCACGCTTCTCCCGGAGCACGGCGGGATCCAGCTCGGCCTCCGCCGTGTCGGTCGTGGCCTCCGCCTCCCCGCCCGCGGCGGTGTCCGACGGGGCCGTGGCCGTGTCCGCGCCGGACTCCTCGGGCTCCTCCGGCTGCCAGCGGGTCGGCTCCGGGAAGTCGAGCGACACGAGCACGGGCACGTCGCGGCGAGCGAGCTCGTCGGCGGCGCGCCACGCCTCCTCGCCCCCGACGATCACCGGGCGGAAGCCGAAGGCGTCCGCCAGCTCCAGCGCCTGCCGGACGTCGGCAGCCGCGTCGGCGCGGAAGTAGACGGGGGCCTCGCCGCGGGCGGCGGCCGCGAGCACCTCGAGGTCGGGATCCCAGCTCGGAGCCGGGCCCTCGTCCGGCCGCTCGGCGTGGGCGTCGACGAGGCTCGCGTGCCGCTCGGCGTCGAGCATCACCTGCCGGAGGAAGGCGACCAGGCCGAAGTGGGTGCTGGGATAGACGCGGGCCCGCCGCGCGAACGCCATGACCGGGCCGAGCACCGGCGCGAGCACCAGCTCCCTCGCGTGCTCGGCCCCGACGCGGTGCAGCAGCAGCGCCCCCCGACCGGGGAGCACGCCCCCCGAGGGATGGACCGCCGAGGCGACGACGCCCGCCTCACGGGCGTCCTCCAGGTCCTCACCCACGGCGTCGAGTGCGTCCACGGCCCGGCGGTGGGCCAGGAAGCCCCGCACCGGCCGCTCCGGGCCGCCGGCGACGACGTCCTCGCCGCCGCCGTCCTCCCCGTCCTCGTCTTCGTCGGCCTCCGGGAAGCTGAAGCGCGGCTCGCCCTCCGCGTCGACCAGCCCGGGATAGACGAGCAGCGAATCCCCCTCGAGCACCCGGGCGTCGGCGGGGACCTCGGCGCCGGGCCCGAGCGCCGCGATCCGGCCCTCCCGCACCACCAGGGTCACGGCCGCCCGTCGGGTGCCGTCGCCGCCGACCACCGTGACGTCCTCGAGCGCGTAGGCGGTCGGCGGCGGCGGCTCGACGTGCTGGGCGTCGAGGTGGTCGGTCGTCGGCAGGGCGAGCACGCAGGCGGCGCCGAGGGCGGCGAGGCTCGGACGAGGTCGTCGCATGTCGGAAAGGCTCCGTCGGAGTGAGCGGCGGGATCGCGGCCCCATGATAGCGAATCGGGGCCGAAGCTTGCATCATGGGAACGTCCCCGCCGCCGTCTCCGCAAGCTCGCTTCCCGAGCCAGGCACCCGCCGATGCCGTCGACGATTCCCTTCGCCGTCCCGAGACGTCCCGTCCTCCTCGCGCTCGCCGCCGCCCTGACCGTCGCCCTCGTCCCGGGCGGTCCGGCCCGGGCCCAGGACGTCGAGGAGCAGCTCCGGACCCTCGGGGCCGAGAACGCCCGCCGCTACGCGCAACCCGTCGGCTCCGGGCTCGGTGCGGCCATGAGCAAGGGCTGGTTCTCCTCGGCGCTCCCCGCCGAGCCGCTGGAGGTGCAGCTCGGTCTGCGGGTGGTGGGCGGGATCGTCCCGCCCGAGCACGAGCGGTTCCGGCCGGTGCTCCCCGCCAGCGTCGAGGTGCCGGAGCTGGGGCGCTCCTTCGACCAGCCGTACGGGCCCTCCGAGGCCGTGGTGACGCCGACGGTCGCCGGCAACAGCACGGGGGCCCGCCTGGCGCCCCAGGGGGAGTTCCGGGAGGCCCTCGTCGCCACCGGGCGGGACCTGGACGACTGGACGCTGCAGTTCCCACGGGGCTACGACCTGCCGGCCGTGCCGATGGCGGTCCTGCAGGGCAGCGTCGGGCTCCCGGCCGGCACCGAGCTGACGGCGCGGTGGCTGCCGAGCGTCGAGATCGACGAGGACGTGGGGCCGCTTCGGTCGGTGGGCGTCGGCGTGATGCACGGCGTCAGCCGGTGGCTCCCGGCGCCGCTCCCGGTGGACGTCGCGGTGGGCGGTGGACTCCAGAGCTTCGAGGTCGGCGACTACCTCACGGCCGACAGCCGCCACGCCACACTGGTGGTGAGCCGGACGCTGTCGTCGCTGACGCTCTTCGGCTCGGGCACCGTGGAGTCGACCGACTACGAGGTGACCTACACGGTGGAGAACCCGCTGCTGTCCTCGGACGGCGCGGAGATCTCCTTCGAGGAGCAGGCGGCGAACACGGCCGGCCTCACCGCCGGCATCCGGCTCGACCTGCTCTTCCTCCGGCTGGACGCGTCGTACTCGGTCTCCGACTACGACGTGCTGCGGGCGGGATTCGGCGTGGGGTTCTGAAGCCACTCGCCTCCGTCGACCACGAAGATCCCGCCGGTGATCCAGTCGCCGCCCGGGGAGCACAGATAGGTGACCATCCGGCCGATGTCCTCCGGCCGGCCGAGCCGCCCGGCCGGGATCGAGAGGCGGGCGAACGCTTCGGAGGCGCGTCCTCCGGCGAAGGGGTCCGGTGCCTCGTCCGCGCCGTCGCTCCCGCCGCCGTCGCCCGGGCCCCCCTGCGAGAAGGCCTCCTTGACCCCCTCGGTGGGGATCGGCCCGGGGGCCACCGCGTTGACCCGGATGCCGTGCTCGGCCCACTCGACCGCCAGCGTCCGGGTGAGCGCGTCGACCCCGGCCTTGGCGGCGGTGGCCGGCGCCATCTTCGGCCAGCCCCGGTAGTGGAGGGTCATCGAGACCGAGACGATGCGCCCCCAGCCGCCGTCCCGCATGTGCGGGAAGGCCGCCTGCGACGAGTAGAAGGTCCCGTAGAGGTCCGTCTCGACGACCGCCTTCCAGCCGCCCGGCGTGAGCTCCTCGGAGGGGCAGTAGAAGTTGCCGGCCGCGTTGTTGACGAGGATGTCCAGCGAGCCCAGCTCGTCGGCCGCCCGGTCCACGGTCTCGGCGATCCGCTCGGGGTCGCGCACGTTGGTCGCGAGCGGGAGGACGGGGCGGCCGTGCTCCTCCTCCAGTCCGGCGGCCGCCTCCTCGAGCTTGTCGAGGTCCCGGCTCGCGATGCACACGCTGGCGCCGGCCGCCGCGAGACACCCGGCGATGCCGTATCCGATGCCGCTGCCGCCGCCGGTGACCAGCGCCGCCCGCCCCTCGAGGAGGTCGGGCCGGAAGATGTCTTCGCTCATCGGTCGTCCTCCCGGGTCCAGACGTTGTCGGTCCGATCGAGGTCGGGGAAGCGCCGCTCGGGGTCGATCTCGATCCGGACCACCGGGTCGGGCGTGGACATCTCCAGCGTCCGGACGACCTCCCCGTCCAGCCAGGGATCGACGCCCAGCTCGCGCTGCAGCCGCACGCCGCTCTCCAGCGTGATCGCGAGGGGCACCGGCATGGGCGCCCACCCGCGGTCGACGATCCGGATCGCGACGTTCCTGCCGTCCACGCGCACCTCCCCGATCGCGTGGTCGAGGGTCCAGGTCTCGTAGAACCAGCTCCGCCAGAACCAGTCCAGGTCACGACCGGCCGCCCGCTCCACGGTGCGGAAGAAGTCCCACGGATAGGGGTGGCGGCGGTCCCACTCCCGCTGGAAGGTGGTCAGCGCCTCCCGGAAGACCTCCTCGCCGACGATCTCGCGCAGCGCGACGAGCACCGTGGCGGGCTTGTCGTAGTTGGGGACGTTGCCCGCGGGCGGATACTGGTAGTCCATCCACCGCATCACGGGCACCTCGTCCCCGGCCCGCGCCACCTCCAGGTAGTCCTCCATGTCCGGGACGTCGGCCCGCTGGTCGGGGAAGAACTCCTCGCGGGCCCGGTTCTCGTGGAAGGTCGTGGTCCCCTCGTCCATCCAGGCGTAGCGCTTTTCGTCCGTCCCGACCCGCATCGGGATCCACATGTGGGCGAGCTCGTGCGCGGTCACGTAGTAGAGGGCGCTGTCGCCCCGGGCCTCGTAGTCGCCCATCAGGGTCATCATCGGGAACTCCATCCCTCCGCCGATGATCCCGCCCCCCTCCACCGCGGTCATGTGCGGCCAGGGATAGGGCAGCCCCGTGTAGCGCGAGAGGAAGTCGATGGCGTGCCGCTCGTAGCGCCACACCTCCGACCAGCGGGGGGCGCTCGAGCGCCAGAGCGCCTCGACCCGCGTGTGGTCGGCCGCTCCGTCGCCGTCGCGGTCGCCCACCGGCGCCCGGGCGGCGTCCCAGCGCGACCGCCGCGTGGCGCTGAAGGCGAAGTCGCGCACGTCCGCGGCCCGGAAGTGCCAGGTGAGGCGATCGTCCTCCGCGTCGACCGTCGCCGTGCCCGGCCCGAACTCTCCCGCGCCGAGGACGTGCACCACCGTGTCGCTCCCCCCCGCCCGACGGAGCCGCTCGCGCACCGCCGGCGGGAGGACCTCGGCCGGGTTCTCGAGCGAGCCGGTGGCGCGCACGACCCAGCCCTCCGGCACCGTGAGCCGCACGTCGTAGTCGGCGAAGCCCATGTAGAACTCGGCCCGGCCGCGGTAGGGGTCGGTGTGCCACCCCACCACGTCGTCGTAGACCGCCATCTGCGGATACCAGTAGGCGAGGAACATCAGGTCCTCCGACCAGCCCATCCGGCCGGCGCCGCTTCGCGGGACGTCGAAGGCCCAGTCGACCCGGACCCGGACGCTGTCGCCGGGCGGCACCGGCGCCGCCGGCCGCAGGGTGAGGATCGTGGCGTCCACCGAATAACCGGGGCCGCCGTCGTCGTCCGCTCCCCCGGCCTCGCCGCGCGCGCTCAGCACGGTGCCGTCGACGGCGACCGTGTCCAGCTCGACGCCGCCCGTGAGCTCCTGGGGCTCGTTCCGCACCGTGCCGGGCGCGTGGAGGTTCTGGTGGAGGTGGAGGTGGAGGACGTCCAGCGTGTCGGGGGAACGGTTCCGGTACAGGATGCGTCCGCTTCCCTCGAGCCGTCGCGCCCGGGCGTCGAGCCGGGCCTCGAGCTCGTAGGCGGCCTCCTGCTGCCAGTAGGCGGTTCCCGGCGAGCCGTCGGCCGTGCGCGTCCCGGCCTCGACCGCGCGGCGGTACCCCGTGGTCGGAACGATCGGGTGGGCGCTCGGCCGCAGGACCGGGTCGCGGTCGGCTTCCTGGGCGGAGAGGGTGCTGGTCGCGGCGAGGCTCGCGACCACGACGGCCACGACCGCTGCGAGGAGGCCGATCGCTCGTCTCATGCGGGGCTCCGGGGGGTCGGGGAGGGACGCTCTGGAGGGGCTCGGTGCCAGCGTACCCGGGGCGTGCCGGAGGGGCAAGCGGGGAGCCTCGACTTCTTGCCCCGGACGCTCTGGGCCGACAGCGTGTGAGGCCCCATGCGAGCCATGCAGCTCAACGAGACGGCGCCGGCGGAGGAGCACCCGCTGGAGCTCGTCGAGACGGAGGACCCGGAGCCGGGCGAGGGGGAGATCGTGGTGCGGGTGCGGGCCTGCGCCGTGTGCCGCACCGATCTTCACGTCGTCGAGGGGGATCTGCCGCCCGAGCGGCGCCCGATCGTCCCCGGGCATCAGGTGGTGGGAGAGGTGGCCTCCTCCGGGCCGGGCTGCCGGCGTTTCGCCCCGGGCGACCGGGTGGGGATCGCGTGGCTGCGCGAGACCTGCGGCGAGTGCCGGTTCTGCCGGAGCGGCCGGGAGAACCTGTGCGAGGGCTCCCGCTACACGGGCTACCACGCGCACGGGGGCTACGCGGAGCTCGCCCGGGTGCGGGAGGACTGGGCGTACGAGATTCCCGACGCCTTCGGCGACGCCGAGGCCACGCCCCTGCTCTGCGCGGGGCTGATCGGCTACCGGGCGCTGCGGCGCGCCGAGGTCCCCGACGGAGGCAGCCTCGGTCTGTTCGGCTTCGGCTCCTCCGCCCACGTCGTGATCCAGATCGCCGTCCACCGGGGCTGCGAGGTCCACGTCGCCACCCGGAGCGAGGGCCACCGGCGGCTGGCGCTCGAGCTGGGGGCGGTCTCGGCGAGCTCCCCCTACGATCCGCTGCCCGCCACCGTCGATTCGGCCATCGTGTTCGCGCCCGCGGGCGAGATCGTGCCGGTCGCCTTGCGGTCGGTCGGGAAGGGCGGCACGGTGTCGCTGGCCGGCATCCACATGAGCCCGATCCCCGAGATGGACTACGAGGCGTGCCTCTTCCACGAGAAGCAGCTCCGGAGCGTGGAGGCCAACACGCGGCGCGACGGGCGCGAGCTGCTCGCCGAGGCGGCCGCGATCCCGATCCGGCCCGAGACGACGACCTTCCCCCTCGAGGACGCCAACGAGGCGCTCGTCGCCCTGAAGGAGAGCCGGATCGACGGCACGGGCGTGCTCCTGCCCGGCGCCTGATCGAGACCTCCGACGCCCCGCCGCCGACCGCTTCGATCCGGTGACGAAGCTCCTCAAGCGCCTCTTCGCGCTCCTCGTGCTGTGCGGTTTCCTGTGGGTGATGCGGTCCTACGCCGACCTCGCCGCCGAGGGCTGGAGCGGCCTCGCCGTGGCGCTCGGGTTCCTGCTCCTCTCGGCGTACCTCGGCGGACAGGTCGCCAAGGCCGCCGGCATCAGCCGCATCACGGGCTACATCCTGGTGGGGCTGGCGGCCGGTCCGGGCTCCCTGGGCCTGGTGACGGAGGCCGACCTGGCCGGGATGGACTTCCTGAACGACGTCGCCATCGCCCTCATCGCCCTCACGGCCGGCGGCGAGCTCGACCTCGATCGGCTGCGGGGCATGGGGCGGTCCCTGCTCACCATCACGCTCACGGAGATGACGGCCGTCTTCGTGCTGGTGGCGGGCACCGTCCTGGCCTTCTCCTCCCTCCTGCCGTTCACGGCGGGGCGGGAGCTGCCGTTCGTGCTCACGGTGGCGATGGTGTTCGGCTCGATCGCCATCGCCAACAGCCCCTCGGTCGCCATCGCCGTCATCACCGACACGCGGTCGCGTGGCCCCGTGTCGACGACCGTGCTCGGCGTCACCGTGATCAAGGACGTGCTGGTGATCGTCGCCTTCGCCGCCGCCCTCGCGGTGGCCTACCGGGTGCTGGACCCTGCTGCGGGGGGCTCGGGCGGCGTCGGTCTGACGCTGCTGTGGGAGATCGGGGGGGCGATGGCCCTGGGGGCGGCCCTCGGCGCGGGCATCGCGGCCTACCTGAAGTGGGTGGGACAGCACCTGGTGCTGTTCACCCTCGGCGTGGCCTGGCTGGCGGCCGAGCTGGCCGGGGCCCTCCACGTCGAGGTCCTGCTGCTGGCCCTCTCCGCCGGATTCACGCTCGAGAACCTCGTGCCGGTCGCCGGGCACGAATTCGTGGAATCGCTCGAGCAGGCCTCCCTGCCGATCTACGCCCTCTTCTTCAGCCTGGCCGGGGCCGGCGTCCACCTCGGCGCGATGGGCGCGCTCTGGCACTGGGCCCTCCTCCTGATCGCCGTCCGGGCCGTCGGCATCTACCTGGGCACCGCCGCCGGAGCCCGGCTGGGCGACGCTCCTCTCGAGGTGCGCCGCTACGCGTGGCTGGGCTTCGTGTCGCAGGCGGGCGTGACGCTGGGCATGGTCACGATCCTCGAGCGCTCCTTCCCGGGCTGGGGGGGCGAGCTGAAGACGCTCTTCGTGGCGATGGTGGCGGTCCACGAGCTGCTGGGACCCGTGGTGCTGCAGTGGGCGCTCGAGCGGGCGGGCGAGGCGGGCGCCGCCGACGAGGAGCCGGAGCCCGGGCCGGGTCTCCGGTCGGCTCGACCCGCGGACGGCCAGGCGTGACCCCGGCCGCGAGCGTCGCGGCCGCCCCGCTCGCGGCGTTCCCACGCCGGGATTAGGATAGCCGTCCCGAAGCGAACGGCGCCCCTCGACTCCGAGCGAGCCCGACTCCGGTGACCACGGCTCAGATCCTCGACCCCGACGAGCGTCTCGAGAAGGAGCTGTCCCTCTTCGACGTCTTCGCGGTCGCCACCGGAGCCATGATCAGCTCCGGCTTCTTCCTGCTGCCGGGGCTCGCGGCGGCGAAGGCCGGACCCTCGGTGATCCTGGCGTACGCGATCGCCGGCCTCCTGGTGATCCCTCCCCTGCTGAGCAAGGCGGAGCTGAGCACCGCCATGCCACGGGCCGGAGGGACCTACTACTTCCTCGACCGGAGCCTCGGACCCCTGGTGGGGACGATGGGGGGATTCGGGACGTGGGCCTCGCTGGTCTTCAAGAGCGCTTTCGCCCTCCTGGGCTTCAGCGCCTACCTCGCCCTGTTCCTGGAGGTGCCGATCACGCCGGTGGCCCTGGCGCTCACCGGGGTGTTCACGCTCCTCAACGTCCTGGGAGCGAAGGAGACCACGCGGCTCCAGAACGCCCTCGTGGCCGGCCTCCTGGCCGTGGTGGCGTTCTTCCTGGTCCAGGGCTTCGTGGAGATCTTCGGCGTCCGGGGGGCGGGGGAGGTCTGGGAGCAGCAGTTCGTCCCCTTCTTCCCCTTCGGCTTCGACGGGCTGGTGGGGACCGTGGGCTTCGTCTTCGTCTCCTACACCGGCCTCACCAAGGTGGCCAGCGTCGCGGAGGAGGTGCAGGATCCCGATCGCAACATCCCCCTGGGGATGATCCTCGCCCTGGTCGTGGTCTCGATCATCTACGTCGTGGGCGTGGCCATCATGGTGGCGGTGCTGGACCCGGTCGAGCTGCGCTCCGACCTGACCCCGGTAGCCACAGCGGGGGAGGCGTTCTTCGACTGGCTCCCGGGCGATCTCGGGCTCCTCCTCGTCGTGGTCGCCGCGTTCGCCGCCTTCGCCTCCACCGCCAACGCCGGGATCCTCTCCGCCTCGCGCTATCCCCTGGCCATGGCCCGCGACCGGCTCTTGCCCGGCTACCTCTCGAAGCTGGGGGGCTTCGGGACCCCGATGCGGAGCATCGTGGTCACCGCGGGGGCGATCGCGGTCATCCTGATCGCCTTCGACCCCGAGGGCGTGGCGAAGCTCGCCAGCACCTTCAAGCTGCTCATCTTCGCCATGCTCAACCTGAGCGTGATCGTGATGCGGGAGAGCCGGCTGCCCTCGTACCTGCCCGGCTTCCGCTCGCCGCTGTACCCCTGGATGCAGGTGGCCGGCTTCCTCCTCCCCTTCTGGCTCATCGTGGAGCTGGGGATGGTCCCCTTCCTCTTCACTCTCGGCGTGATCGCCGGATCGGCCGTCTGGTACTCGCTCTACGCACGGGAGCGGGTGGACAGGCGCGGGGCGATCCTGCACGTGTTCGAGCGGCTGGGCCAGCGCCGCTACGAGGGGCTCGAGCCGGAGCTGCGGCAGATCCTGAAGGAGAAGGCCCTGGGTGGATCCGCCCCCTACGAACAGACGGTGGCCGGGGCGGTCGTCGTGGACCTCCCCGACGCGGCCTCCTTCGAAGCGGTGGCCCGCGCCGCGGCCGACCGCCTGTCGGAGACCGTACCGGTCTCGGCCGAGCGGCTGCTGAGGGGGTTCCTCGAGGAGACCCGGATCGGGATCACCCCCGTCTCCCACGGCGCGGCGCTCCCGCACCTGCGGGTGACCGGCCTCTCCGAGCCGCGGCTCGTGATGGTCAGGACCCCGGAGGGGGTGCTGGTGCCGCCCGACGACGTCGAGGTGGAGGAGGGGGCGGAAGCCGCCGAGCCGCCCGCCCGGCACCCACCGGGCGAGCCGCTCTACGCGTTCTTCTTCCTGATCAGCCCGCGCTCGGCCACGGGCACGCACCTCCACATCCTGGCCCAGATCGCCAGCCACATCGACCAGGAGGGCTTCCTGGAGGCGTGGCGGAACGCGGAGGACGAGGTCGCCCTCAAGGAGGTGATGCTGCGAGAAGACCGCTTCCTCACCCTGCAGGTGCGCTCCCGCGGTCCCACGTCGGAGCTGCACGGCCGCGAGCTCCGGGAGCTCGCCTTCGAGCCGGGGACCCTGGTGGTGCTCGTCGAGCGCGACGGGCGTTCCCTGGTGCCGCGCCCGGACATGGAGCTGCTCGACGGGGACCGCGTCACCGTGCTGGGAGACCCGGACGGGATCGACGCGACGCGACGCCGGTTCCGCTGAGCCGGGTCCGGAGTAGTCGGCCGGAGCGCCCGGTCCGCGAGCTCGGCCCGGGCGGCGGGCCGGCTCAGCCTTCCCCGCCCGCTTCGAGCTCCCGCGAGCCCGTCTCCGGGGCAGGCTCCCAGCCTCGCTCCGACAGCCATCGGCCGGCCCGGCCTCCGTCCGCGTAGGGCCACACGAAATACACCTCGTCTCCCGCGCGAAACTCCATGCGGTCGGTGACCGGCGCTACCCTGCCGTCCCGGATCACCACCAGGGGCAGCAGCTCCGCGCCCTGCCGATCCCTCCACGCCTCGCCGCCCGGCCCCGCGACCGTGCCCGACGTGGTGCCGCCGAACCGCCAGCGGGAGACGTCGACGGTCCCCTCCCGCAGCTCGTGGTTCCACGACTCCACGTCGATCGGCTCTCCGAACAGCATGCCTGCACCGATCTCGTGCACCCGGGCCTCCTGCTGGCCCCCGTACAGCCTGCTCAGGGCCACGGCGCCCTCCTCCACGCCGAACTGGCTCTTCGCGAGCTGGACGGCCTCACCGTTGAGGGTGGGGTTGGGCGTCACGGCCACGAGGCCCCTTCGGCCGCGCAGGTCCGCATCCACGAGGTTCGCCACCTCCATCGCGCTGCCCTCGACGACGTCCAGGCCCTCGCGCCGCGCCCTCTCGCATTCCGGCGCGTTCGTGTCGATGAGCACCACCTCCGAGCCCGCCTGCTCGAGGGCGTGCGCCAGCGTCCGCCCGATGGGATTGGCGCCCACGATGACGTAGCCGTGCCTCTCTCCCCGAAGGACCCCCAACCCGGAGGCCACCACGCCCGCCAGGCCTCCGTGCACCACCACCGTCACGGCGATGACGACGAACACGAGCGCCTGGAACTCCGCGGCGCCGGGCACCCCCACGTCCGCGAGCGCCTGGGCGAAGAGCGCGGCCACTGCCGCGGCCACCACGCCGCGCGGCGCGAGCCACGCCAGGAACGCCCGCTCCCGGAAGTCGAGGTCGACGCCCATCGTGCTCACGGCCACGGCCAGGGGGCGGATCAGGAAGGTGATGACGGCGACCGTGGCCACGCCCCGCCACCCGAGCCCCACGACGTCCTCGAAGCGCACCGTCGCCGCGAGGAGCACGAAGATGAGCGCGAGCATGAGGACGGTGAGCTGCTCCTTGAACTCCTTCAGCTCCCGGTCGACCCGGGTCCCCATGTTCCCCACCACCAGGCCCGCGATGGCCGCCGTCAGGATCCCGGTCTCGACCATCAGGCCCTCGCTCACCTCGAACAGGAGGAGCACGAAGGCGAGGGTCAGGACGTTCTCGAGCCCCTCGGGAACGAGGCTGTCGGAGCGCAGCATGAACCCGAGGGCCAGCCCCCCGGCCACGCCGAGGCCGAGGCCGACGGCGAACCGGGCCGGCAGGGCGAGCAGGTCGGTGGCGGCCTCCGCCGCTCCCGTGGCGAGCACGAACTCCAGCGACACGATGGCGAAGATGGCCCCGATCGCGTCGACGAAGACCGCCTCCCCCTCCAGGATCGTGGCCAGGTGGTGGCGGACCGGGACGCGCCGGAGCACGGGCTGCACCACGGTGGGTCCGGTGACGATCAGGAGGGCGCCGAAGGGGACGACCATCTCCCAGGGCCACCGCATCAGCAGGGCGGCCGTGGCGGCCGTGGCGACGCCGGTGACGAGCGCTCCCACCGTGATCAGGCGACGGATGGGCTTCGCCTCGCTGCGGAGCCGATGGACGGTCAGGTTCAGGCCGCCCTCGAAGAGGACCACCGCCACCGCCATCCCCACGAGGTAGTAGAGGGCCCGCCCCATCGTGTCGGGCCGCACGATCCCGGCGACCTCCGGACCGAGCAGCACTCCTGTGAGCAGCAGCAGGACGATGCCCGGCACCTTCAGATGCCGGGCGACGACGTTCGCGACCATGCCGGCCGACAGGGCCAGCGCCACGGTGAGGGCCGGGTTGTCGAGCGCCGCTTCCATCAGGCCGGGGCGATCAGGCGTCCGGTCTCCCGCGGGCGGTCCGGCCGGCGGGCCGCGGGAGATCCGGGAAAGGGGCAAAGACGTGCCGGGGCCCCCGATCCTCGGGCGGCCCCGGCAGTCGCTCTCGTCGTCCGGCCGTCGATGTCGGCGTGAGGCGTCAGCTCTGCATGCGGACGCCCGCCTCGCCCTCCGCGGACACGTCGAATCCGAGCCACATGCCCTGGGCGGCGTGTGCCGGCACCATGCAGACCAGCGCGTACTCGCCGGCCTCCGAGGCCGTGAAGGTGATGGTCTCGGACTGTCCGGGCTGGGTGGCGTTCGCCATCTCGGTCGCCCCGGCGGTCACGGCGCCCTCGAAGACCGGATCGGCCTGCTCGAAGACGGCCGGGTAGTCGCCGACCTGCGACTCGATCGAGATGCTGTGGGGATTGACCTGATCGGCGTTCTCGAAGTTGATCGTGACCTCGTAGCCCTCGGGCACCACGATCGTGGCCTCGCCGTTGGCGAGCCCGTTGTAGTTCCAGCTGTTGTTGGCGCTCGTCTGGCCACCCACGATGTCCAGGGTCACGGTCTGGGCGGCCTCGTCGACGGTATACCAGTCGGGCTGCTGCAGCTCTCCGCCCGCCATCGCGCCGTCGGCCTGCTGGGCGGCTGTGTCCTGTCCGCCGGCCGCCTCCCCGTCCTCGGCCTGTCCGGCCTGCTCGCCGCCTCCACAGGCGGCTGCGGCGATCGGGAACACCAGCGCGGTCAGGATCGCGATCCATCGATTGCGACGCATGCTCTCCATCCTCGTTTCGGGTCACGCAGTTTCGGGATGATCGTCCCGGGAAGGGGTCGGGCTCGCGCGGTCGGCGGAGCTCGCCCCCGGTATGACGAGGGCCGCCGGAGAAACGCCGACGTGCCCGGTCGGCTGGTATTCAAGATGTGTACCGCGGAGACCACAGTCTACACGGCCGTGCCACGATCCCGCGCGCGGGGCGCGGGACCGCCGGGAGCATGTTGAAGCCCCGTTGCTGCGCGGGTTTCAGGGTGCTCGTGGGCGGGCAGCCCTGGGTCCGAGCGGCGCCGATGCGACGGATCGCCCGGATCTTGCACTGACACAGCGGTGGACGCGATGTCTGCGTCCTCTGGACTCCGTCGATGGAACCTGGAACGGTGGTTCGGAGTTTAAGAGGTCGCCCGCCGGCCCGAACCCGGGCCGGGAAACCGCTCCGCGCGGCTTCCCCTGGCGGGACCTTCCCGTCACTGCACGCGAAGACGAACTCCCGATCGCGGGCCGAGAGCCCGGGAGGCGCACGGCGGGAAGCTCGCGTCCCGGCCCATCTCGCATCGATCATCGGGTCATCCCGGCCGACGCCACCGTGGATCGGCGGGACGGTCCGCCAACGTGCACCTGGAGCGAATACTTTGTCTGACGTCACCACAGTCGACACGGCCTCGCTGGGCGTGCTCGAGCTCCTCGGCAGCGGCGCCGGTTTCCTGCGTCGACCCGAGGCCGGATACCTGCCGAGCGACGACGACATCTACGTCCACCAGAACGTGATCCAGAAGTTCGGCCTCCGGACGGGGGACGAGCTGGACGGGGAGGTCGGCAAGCCGCCGTCACAGGGGAAGAGCCCGCCCCTCCGCCGCGTCGTGACCATCAACGGCGTTCCCGCCGAGCAGTTCACCGACCACCGCCCCGACTTCAACCGGCTCAGTGCCCAGCACCCCAGGGAGCAGTACCTCCTGGAGTGCGGGCTCAAGCGCCAGGGGAACCGGGACTTCACGAACCGGATCATCGACCTCTTCTGCCCGCTCGGGAAGGGCCAGCGGATGCTCATCGTGGCCCCGGCCAAGGCCGGCAAGACGATGGTCCTCCAGGCCATGGCCGAGGGCGTCGTCACCAACGCCCCGGACACGAAGCTGCTGATCCTCCTGGTGGACGAGCGTCCCGAGGAGGTCACCGAGATGGAGAACATCGGCTTCGGCGAGGTCGTCTCCTCCAGCTTCGACTACCCGGCCGAGCGCCACGTGACGGTGGCCGAGATCACGCTGGAGCGGGCCCGGCGCTGGGTCGAGATGGGCAAGGACGTCGTGCTCGTGCTCGACTCGATCACGCGCCTGGCGCGCGCCTACAACACCGTGGAGGAGGGCACCGGACGGACCCTGTCGGGCGGGCTCGACGCGGGCTCGCTCGAGAAGCCGAAGCGGTTCTTCGGCAGCGCGCGCAACATCTCGCCCGACGAGGGCGGCGGCTCGCTCACCATCATCGGCACGGCGCTGATCGACACCGGCTCCCGGATGGACGACGTGATCTTCGAGGAGTTCAAGGGGACCGGCAACAGCGAGCTCGTGCTGAGCCGCGAACTGGCCGAGCGGCGCATCTATCCGGCCATCGACCTGCAGGCCAGCTCGACGCGGCGCGAGGAGCTGCTCCTCTCCGAGGACGCCCTCAAGCTCGCGCGGGCGATGCGCCGGGAGCTGAGCGACAGCTCGCCGGTCCAGGCGATGACCGACGTGCTGGCGCTCATGAAGCAGACCGAGTCGAACCCGCAGATGCTGGAGAAGCTGAAGAGCCGACTCTAGGCCCGCCGTTCCGCCCTCGACTCCGCCGGGCGGGTCAGTCCTCCCCGTCGATCCCGTGCCGGGCGCGCAAGCGCCGGGCGTAGTGGATCACCTCCCACGCCGCGGCCTCGACCAGCCCGAGCTCGCGACGGTCGAGCTCGGCGCGGAGGAAGAGCGACCGGAAGCTCCGCATCTTGGGCCCCGGGTCGATGCCGTGGAAGAAGCCCACGGTCTCCATCGCCTCCTCCCAGACCTCGAAGAAGCGCTCCAGCTCCTCGGCGGTGGCCGGCGGCGCCTCCCGGTCCTTGCCCACCGACAGGTCCCGCTCGTCGAGGTCCGCCCGTCGGGTGGCCGCCCGGCGCATCTCCCAGAAGACCAGCAGCGCCGCGTGGGCGAGGTTCATCGAGGGGTGATCCGGATCGGTGGGGACGGAGAGGAGCTCGTGGCAGAGGTCGAGCTCCTCGTTGGTGAGCCCCCGGTCCTCCGGGCCGAAGACCAGCGTCACCGTGCCGTCCGCCGTCCGCTCCAGCAGCCGGGGGGCGGCCTCCTCCGGCTCGCTCCACTCGCGGGGGTGCGCGCGGCGGCGAGCGGTCGTGCCGACCACCCGGACGGCGTCGGCCACGGCGGACTCGAGGTCGGGGAAGTGCTCGGCCGCCTCGATGACGTCGCTCGTCCCGTGCGCGACGCCCTCCAGCCGGTAGGCGTCCCACTCGTCCGGCTCGACGACGCGGAGGCGGGAGAGCCCCATGTTCTTCATCGCCCGGATCACCAGGGCGATGTTCACTAGGTCGCGCGGCCGGTGGAGGACGACCACCAGTCG
>CAZEUW010000015.1:0-21941 GCA_964515425.1 uncultured Gemmatimonadota bacterium
TCACGGCGTTCCTCTACATGGGCGAGCTGATCGAGTACGGCGACACCGACCGCCTGTTCACCAACCCGGTGGAGTCGAGGACGGAGCAGTACATCACGGGCCGCTTCGGCTGACGGCCGGGCGTCCGAGCGAGAGGCGGGAGCCATGCCCCAGAAGCAGTTCGACGAGCGGCTGGAAGAGCTGACGCGCCGGCTGCTCGACATGTCGCACCGGGTCGAGGACCTCGTCGACATGGCGGTGGCCCTCGCCGTCCGGGAGGACGGGGCCGATCCCAGCGACGTCTGGGAGGGAGACGCCGAGGTCGACCGCGAAGAGGTGCGGATCGAGGAGCAGTGCGTCGAGCTGCTGGCGCTCCATCAGCCGATGGCGTCCGACCTGCGCCAGATCGTCACCATCCTCAAGATCAACAACGACCTCGAGCGCATCGGCGACCACGCCGTCAACGTCGCCAACGCGGTCGACCGCCTGCGGGAGATCGGCGAGTTCCCCCCGATCCCGCCCGAGCTGGAGGAGATGAGCCGGCTGTCGCGGGGCATGCTGCGGGACGCGCTCGACGCCTTCGTCCACCGGAGTGACGACGAGGCGGTCGCCGTCATGCGGCGCGACGACCGTGTCGACGACCTGCACGAGTCCGTCTTCCGGATCATGCTCACCCACATGCTCGACCGGAACGTCTCGGCCTGCCTGCAGGTGATCCTGATCAGTCAGAACCTGGAGCGGATCGCGGACCTCGCCACCAACATCGGCGAGGACGTGGTCTACCTCGTCCGCGGCACCATCAGCCGGCACGGCGGCGCCGAGGAGGAGGCCACCGGGTCGTAACCGGACCCGGGGATCCTCCGGGTTCCGGAGGTTCGCCCGGGGCCTAGAAGTCCACCTGGGCCAGCAACTGGAACTCGCCGTCGGCCAGGCCCGGGCCGATGCGCGTCCCGCCGAGCCCGACCGCGTACTGCAGGCCGACCTTCGTGTTGTAGCCGGGGAAGAGCGCCACCCCGAAGACCAGGAAGTCGGACGCGTCCGTGACGGCTTCGTCGGCGTCGACGTCGAAGCCGTCCACGCTCCGGAGCGGCCCCGACAGCCGGTCCCAGCGCACGACCCCCTCCACGGCGCCCCACAGGTTGTAGCCGCCCTCGAGGTAGCCGCCCTCGAAGGTCACCTCGCCGTCCGCCGCGGCCGGCTCCGGCTCCAGCTCCGCCCGCAGGTACTCGCCCCGCACGAAGAAGCCGCGATAGCCCAGCCGGAGGTCGCCGCCCAAGAGCAGGCGGTCCCCCCGGAACGCCGACAGGTCGAGGCCGTCCGCACGCAGCTCGCCGGCGGTCCCCGCGCCCAGGTCGACGGCGCTGTCCCTCGAGAAGGCGACGTTCGCCCCGACCTCCACCACCAGCTCGTCCCAGAACTCGGCGGCGCCCACGTTGTTGAACTCCGCCCTTCCGGCCCAGAGGAGGCCGTTGTCGTCGTTCTCGAACCGGCGGCCGTTGCCGTTGAAGACCCCGCCGGCGTATCGGAGCCGGCCCTCGAGCGTCTCGCCCGTCGCCTGGACGCCGACCTGCCGGCCGGGAGCGACGAGCTGGCTGGCCTGCGCGCGCTCCACGAAGAAGACCTCGCCCTTCGCCTTCAGCGCCTCCTTGCCGAGCGGGGCCCTGAACTGGCCCATGTCGACCCGCAGCGCGTCCGACACGGGGAGGGAGAGCTTCGCGTCGAGCAGCCGGGCCTCCTCCCGATCGGCGTCCCACTCGGCCCGGACCAGGTAGTCGAAGACGATCCCGATCCGGCCGGACGCGTCCACGCGGACGTCGTGGAGACGGAAGCCGTCGGACCGCCCCAGCGCCCCGGGACCGATCCTCAGCCCCGTGCGCAGCAGCCCCCCGAAGGTGAGCTCGGGCTCCGGTCCGGCCCCCTCCTGCGCCGCCGTGCCGGCGGGCAGGACGAGCGACGCCCCGACGAGCGCCGCCGCCAGGGTCCCGATCGCGCGCGCCGCGTCCCTCGTCCTCTTCACGTCTCCTCCTCCAGGAGCCATTTCCAGCCGCCCAGTCCGATGACCGCGTTGATCCAGAAGTGTGCCGCGACGGCCGGGAACAGGCTCCCGGTCGCCACGACCGGGAGGGCCAGCACCAGCCCCAGCAGGGTGGCGCGGAGCACGCCCGACGCGCGCTGATAGCCGTGCGCGAGGCCGAACGAGATGGAGCTCGCGCCGACGGCCACGGCCGTGGCGGCCCCGGTCGGCGCCGCCCAGCCCTCGAGCACCCGCAGCACGTACCCGCGAAAGACGTACTCCTCGCAGAGGGCGCCGATCAGGACGAGAGCCAGGAAGGCCGCCTTCTCGCCGGCGGATCGGGGCAGCAGGAGCAGCACGACGTCGGTCTCGTCGACGCCGAGCCTGCGCAGGAGGCGGGTCCCGAGCCAGACGCCGACGAGCCCCACGGCCGCCGTGCCCGCGCCCCACGCCAGCCCCTCCTCCAGGCCGCCGCCCCGCCAGCCGAGCGCGGCGGGTTCGAGGCCGCGCCAGGCGGCCACCGCCCAGGTGGCGCCGGCCAGCAGCGCCAGCGAGAGCGCGGCCGACAGGTAGAGGGCGCGGCGGTCGCCGGCTTCCTCCAGCGCGCGCCGCACCGTCTCCTCGCCGGTCGAGAGGAGGGGGAGACCGCACAGCAGCAGGAGGGCGAAGCCCAGGACGTACGGGTCGGTCGACACGGGAGGCGCCATGACTAGGGACCGGCGCGCCGGCCGGCAAGCGCGGCCGGCGAGCTCGACCGCAGGTCCGTTGACAGCCGGGACCGTCCCGAAGACCTTGCGGCCGTCATGCGCCTCCCCGTCGCCGTCGCCCAATTCCGTCCCTCCAAGGCCGATCCCGGGGCCAGCCTGGATCGGATCGAGGAGGTGCTCTCACGGGCGGCCGGCGCGGAGGAGCGCCCCGAGCTCGTCGTCTTCCCCGAGACCGCCCTCACGGGCTATTTCCTCGAGGGCGGCGTGCGCGAGCACGCGCTTCGCGCCGAGTCCGTGGCGGCGGAGCTGCAGGAGCGCTGGACCCGGGTGGGCGACGGCGCGGCGTTCGACGTCTGCGTGGGCTTCTACGAGCGCCACCGCGACCGGGTCTACAACGCCGGCCTCTACGTGGAGCTGGGTCCCGGCGGTCCGATCGTGCGCGACGTCCACCGGAAGGTCTTCCTCCCCACCTACGGGGTGTTCCAGGAGGACCGCTTCGTCGAAGCGGGGTCCACCTTCCGGGCCTTCGCCACCCGGTGGGGCCGGGCCGCCGTGCTCCTGTGCGAGGACGCCTGGCACTCGCTCTCGGCGACGCTGGCGGCGCTCGACGGAGCCCAGGTCGTCCTCGTCCCGAGCGCCGCGCCGGCCCGGGGCATCCAGCCGGGGGAGGGGGTCCCCGCGAGCGTCGACCGCTGGGAGCGTCTGATGCGGGGAATCGCCGAGGAGCACGGGGTCTGGGTCGTGCTCGCCCAGCTCTCCGGCTTCGAGGGGGGCAAGGGCTTCGCGGGCGGCTCGCTGGTGATCGATCCGCGGGGGCGGGCCGTGGGCCGTGCGCCGCTGTGGGAGGAGGCGCTCCTGAGCGTCCCGCTGGACCTGGACGCGCTGCTCGACGCCCGCACCCAGGCCCCCCTGCTCGCGGATCTGGAGGCCGCGCTCCCGCGGATCCTCCGGGGCTCACCGGCGTTCGAGCGGCCGGACGACGCGGCCGGCCCGGGGCCGACGGGCGGCGCCGATGCCTCCGGTCCTCCGGCGGTGGTCGCCCCCGAGGGGGAGGACGCGCCGGAGCCCTCCTCCCGCCCCTCCTCGACGGCGGGCCGCCCCGATCCCGCCGATCGGTCGGCGCTGGCGATCGATCCGGAGATGGTCGAGACGTGGCTCGTCGAGTTCCTGCGCCAGGAGATGCGGGAGCGGCGAGGGTTCGAGCGGGCCGTGGTCGGGCTGTCGGGGGGTGCCGACTCCTCGCTCACGGCGCTGCTGTGCGCGAGGGCGCTCGGCGGCGACAACGTGCACGGGTTCCTGATGCCCAGCGAGGTCTCGAGCGAGGAGAGCCGCGAGCACGCCCTCGAGGTGGCCGAGATCGGGGGCTTCCCGACGCGGACGATCGGGATCGCGGACGCGGTGAGCGCCTACCTGGACGAGCACGAGCCCGACGCCTCCGACCTGCGCCGCGGCAACGTCATGGCGCGCCAGCGGATGATCGTGCTCTTCGACCAGGCGAAGAAGCTCGACGCCCTGCCCGTCGGGACCGGCAACAAGTCGGAGCGGCTGCTCGGCTACTTCACCTGGCACGCCGACGACGCGCCCCCGATCAATCCGATCGGCGACCTCTTCAAGACGCAGGTGTGGGAGCTGGCCCGCCACGTCGGCGTGCCGGAGGCGATCGTCGAGAAGCCGGCCACGGCGGAGCTGGTTGCGGACCAGACCGACGAGGGGGAGCTGGGCGTGACCTACCCGGAGGCCGACCTGATCCTGCACCACTTCCTGGAGGGATACGGCCCCGGGGAGCTGGCGGCCGCGGGCTTCGACCAGCGCAAGGTGGCGATCGTCCGCGACCGGCTGGCCGGCAGCCACTACAAGCGGCACCTGCCCACGGTGGCCATGCTCTCCGACACGGCCGTCAACGAGTGGTACCTCCGGCCGGTGGACTACTAGCGCGGCCGGGACGATGCTCGAGCTGCTGGCCGGACCCTGGGGGCCGCTCCTCATCTTCGGCCTCCGGGTGGTCGACGTCTCGATGGGGACGATGCGCACGCTGCTCCTCGTGCGAGGGCGCCGCGTGGCCGCACCGGTGCTCTCCTTCTTCGAGATCCTGATCTGGCTGGTCGCGGCGGGTGCGGCCATTCGCAGCCTCTCGAGCCCGTTGCACGCGGTGGCCTACGCCGGGGGCTTCGCGTGCGGGACCGCCGTCGGGCTGTGGGTGGAGGAGAGCCTCGCGCTCGGCATCGCGACCGTGCAGGCGTTCACCCGCGGGGCGGCCGGACCGCTGGCCGCACGGCTGCGGGAGGACGGCTACGGTGTCACGGAGGTGGCCGGCGAGGGTCAGGAGGGTCGCGTCTCGATCCTCTCCACGGTGGTGCGCCGGCGGCACGTCGACGACGTCGTCGCCGCGATCGAGGCCGTCGACGCCGACGCCTTCGTCACCGTCTACGAGGACACGCGGACGCGCCGCGGCTGGATCCCCGCCGCCAGGCGCAAGTGAAGACCCTCCTCGTCCTCCGGCACGCCCACGCGCGTCGTGCCTCCCCCGCGGGTCGCGACCACGGCCGGCCGCTCGACGAGCGTGGGCGGCGCGACGCGGAGCGCGTGGGCCGCCGCCTCGTCGAGGACGGCCTCGTGCCCGACCTCGTCCTGGCCTCGACGGCCGTGCGGGCCGCGGACACGGCGCGGCGCGCGGCCGAGGCCGGCGGCTTCGGCGACCGGATCTCGCTCCTCGACGAGCTCTACGAGACCGACGCGGACGGCGTCGTCGCGCTGCTGCGGGCGTCGGCGCCGGGCCACGACCGTGTCCTGGTCGTCGGACACCAGCCCACCCTGGGCGAGCTCGTCGCGCTGGTCGCCGAACGCGAGGCCGGGCTCGCCACGGCGACCCTGGCGCGGATCCGGTTCGAGCTGGACGACTGGGCACACCTCGGCCGGGGGACGGGCCGCCTCGAGGAGGTGTGGCGGCCGGAGTGACCGGCCCCGGGCCGGTGCTCCCGGGCCGCCGGTCGGGCGAGGATCGCGGAGCGGGCCGCGGGTGGGGCGGCGAGGAAGGAAGGTGTGGTGGGAGTGCTGGTAGGGGGAACCGCGGGCGTGTCCACGCCGCGGGCTCCGACCCCGCGATCAGCTTGCTGGGTCCGCTCGCTCGCAGCCCCATGGAGTGCAACGCCGGTGCCTCTCGAGCCGCCGTCCGCGGGAGGGCGTGATTCGCCGGAGAGGCCGGCATTCTGAGCCGTCGGGTCGGTGCGGCGCTTCGCTCCCGGCGGCCCCCGACCCGGCAGGATTTCCCCGATCGCGCGGGGGGCCGGCGGGAATTCTTCCGCCGTCGTCGCCCCGGGCGGCGGCGCCCGCGCGCCGACGGAGGGCTCGGGAGCCCCGCGTCACAAGGGTGTTCGGCCGACCGCGCCGCCGTCGTGGGGTGGCACGCTTCGTTCGACTCTGATCGGTCGACGCGACGAGAGATCCACCACCTTGGAGGAGTCGAACGATGGCCGAGGCAGACGGCAACAACGCGATGACGGTCCTGGTGGTCGTGCTCGTGATCGCGCTGATCGCGGTGTTCTACTTCTGGCAGCGCGATCGGGAGTCGAAGGACCTGGAGGTCGAAGTCGGGGCCGCGGGCGACGTCCCGGCCCTGGTCGCCGACGCCGGAGGGGCGACGACCCGGACGGCGTAGCCCCCCTCGCCCGTCTGGTGCCGCCCAATCTGCGCGTCCTGGTCGTCGAGGACGACGACACGGTCCGGGAGGTCCTCTCGGCCCGGATCGACGACTGGGGCTACCCGTCCAGAGCGGCCGCCGACGCCGAAGAGGCCGAGCGGCTCCTGCGCTCCTTCGACCCCGATATCGTCGTGACCGACCTCGTGCTTCCCGACGGCAACGGCCTCGACCTCCTGGAGCGGATCAAGGAGGCGCCGAACGGGCGGGACCGCACCGTCTTCGTCATGACCGGCCACGGCAGCGTGGACACGGCGGTCGAGGCCATGAAGCGTGGCGCGCGCGACTTCCTCACCAAGCCGCTCGACACGGACAGGCTGCGCGCCCTCATGGACGCCGCCGGGGAGGAGCGCGCGGCGAAGGGGCGGATCGAGCGCCTCGACGCCGAGCTCGACGACGGTGCCGGCCTCCACGAGATCGTCGGCCGCAGCGAGGGCATGACGGACGTCTTCGAGAGCGTCCGCCTGCTGAGCCGCAGCGACGCCTCCGCCCTCGTCAGCGGCGAGAGCGGCACCGGCAAGGAGCTGGTCGCCCGGGCCGTCCACGAGCTCAGCCGCCGGAGCTCGGCTCCCTTCGAGGCCCTCAACGCGGCGGCGATCCCGGAGGGGCTGATCGAGAGCGAGCTGTTCGGGCACGTGAAGGGCGCCTTCACCGGCGCCACCCGGGCGAGGGAGGGCTGCTTCGAGCGCGCCGACGGGGGCACGCTGCTGCTCGACGAGGTCTCCGAGATGCCCCTGGCACTCCAGCCCAAGCTGCTGCGGATCCTGGAGGAGGGTCGGGCCCGACCGGTCGGCGGCAGCCGCGAGGTGGAGTTCGACGTGAGGGTGCTCGCGGCGACCAACCGGGACCCGGAGGAGGCGGTGGAGGAGGGCACCCTGCGGGAGGACCTCTACTACCGGCTCAACGTCTTCCACGTGGCGCTGCCTCCCCTGCGGGAGCGGACGTCCGACATCCCCCTGCTCACCCGGCACTTCATCCGTCGCTTCAACGAGGCGCACGACACCGAGGTGGAGGGCTGCCGCGAGGAGACGATCGAGCTGCTGGACGGCTACCGCTGGCCGGGCAACGTCCGTGAGCTGCGCAACGTCGTCGAGCGCGCCGTGATCGTGGCCGGGAGCGGTCTGATCGGCCCCCACCAGCTCCCGCCCTATCTGCGCTCCGACGACGCGTGGAGCCCCGAGGTGGACGTCTCGGTGGGCATGACCGCCGACGAGGCGGAGAAGCGCCTCATCCTGCGGACGCTGGAGCACACCGGCGGCAACAGGACCCGGGCGGCCGAGAAGCTGGGGCTCAGCCCCCGCACCATCCGGAACAAGCTCAGGAAGTGGAGGGAGGAGGAAGGAGGCGAGGAGGACGGCCCGGACTGACGGACGGCCCCCCGCTCCCGCCGCGAGCCGGCCGGTCAGCCCCCGCCCGAGCCCCCCGACGGCGAGCCGATCGACGTCAGCTCCCTGGTGACGGGTCCGCCGCCCATCTGCGGGGGAAGCGTCGTCTCGCTCTCGACCACGTGGTGGGGCGCCTCCCGTCGGACGCGGTAGGTGGCCGGCCGTCCCTCCTCGCCCACCGGCGTGGCCTCGACGACGAAGACGGAGAACTCACCCGCCGGAACGGTCACGGTCTCGGTGCCGGTGACCTCGATCCGCCGCGTCTGCACCTGCTGCTGCTGGGCGGAGAAGCTGCGCACCGTGGTCGCGTAGCCCACCTCCAGCGGCAGGCTCGCCAGCGCCGTCTCGAAGCCGGAGCCGCCGGCGAAGACCGGGGCGTCGAGCCCGACCTGGATCGGCATCGAGTTCCCGCCGAACTGGATCGAGCCGCGGATGGAGTCGGCACCGTACGACATTTCCACGGTGGCCTGACCCGAGATCCTGCGACGGACCGGCGTGAGGTCGGCGCCGTCGAGCACCAGCGAGTCCAGGCTCGAGCCCTGCGGCGTCCGGCTCTCCTCCACCACGATCCAGGCCTCCCCGCCGTCCACGGTGCCGGGCTCGAGCGTCCGGATCTGCCGGATCTCCACCTGCTGGCCGCCCGCCTGCAGCGTCGCGGTGTAGCCGAGCGCGACCGCCGAGAGCGAGGTGGCGTCGACCTCGGGGAGGCCGGCCTGCCTGGCCTCCTCGAGGGCCGCCCGTGCGGCGGCGGTGTCGGGCAGCGTCAGGGTGTCCGGGTCCACCCGGAGCGCCGCCAGCCGCTCCCGCACCGCCTCGGTGACCTCCTCCTGGTGCCTTCCGCCGAGGTGACGGGCGAAGAACTCCTCGAGGGCGGCAGCGACCGCGAGCCGGTTGTCCTCCGTCGCGAAGCCGTGGCCCTCCTCGGGCGCCACCAGGTAGGCGACGTCCAGCTCGTTCTCCCGTGCCGCGACCACGATCTGGTCGGACTCCCGCTTCTTCACCCGCGGGTCGTTCGCCCCCTGGATGACCAGGAGCGGATCGTCGATCTCGTCGGCCGAGTAGAGCGGCGACTGGCGCTTCAGCCGCTCCCGGTCCTCGGGGTCGTCCACGTCCCCCACGCGCACCTCGAAGATCTTGGCGATCGGGCCCCAGTAGGGCGGGATCGACTCGAGCAGCGTGATGATGTTGCTGGGTCCGACGTAGGAGGCGCCGGCGGCGTACACGCCCGGCGTGAAGGCCAGGCCGGCCAGCGTGGCGTAGCCGCCGTAGGAGCCGCCGAAGATCCCGACACGGGTCGAGTCGACGACGCCCCGCTCCACGAGGTGGCGGACCCCGTCGGTGATGTCGTGCTGCATGGCGTCGCCCCACTCCTCGTTGCCGGCGTTGAGGAACTCCTTCCCGTAGCCGGTCGACCCCCGGAAGTTCGGCTGGAGCACCGCGTAGCCGCGGTTGGCGAGGAACTGGGCGTAGCCGTCGTAGCCCCAGGCGTCCCGGGACCAGGGCCCCCCGTGCGGATTGACCACGAGCGGCAGCTCCCGGTGCTCGACCCCTCGGGGCAGCGTGAGGTAGGCGGGGATCGTGAGGCCGTCGCGGGCCTCGTAGCGGATCGCCTCCATGTGCGCGAGGTGCTCGCTCGGGAGCTCCGGGCGCGACTGGTAGAGCCGCTCGACCGAGTTCCCCTCGCGATCGTACAGGTAGACGGAGCCCGGGTCGACGTCGCTCGACACCGCCACCAGGATCCGGCTCTCGTCCTCGGTGGACGAGGTGAAGGAGAGCTCACCCTCGGGCAGCTCGCTCCGGAGGAACTCGAGCGTCTCGCGGAACCGGTCGGTCCGGGGATAGATGCGTTGCCGGTCGCCCTGGTAGACCGTGGCCATCAGCTCGTCGGTGCGGTCGGAGAAGATCGCCCCGCCGAAATCCACCTCGTTCTCCGGGTCGGAAGCGACGACCTCGGTCTCGCCGGTCCGCGTGTCGAGCAGCACGAGCCGCGTGAGGTCGACGTCCTCGCCCCTGTTCGTCTGCAGGTAGACGCGGCGGCCGTCCTCGTGGAAGCGCACCGGGCCGCACGACTCGCGGTAATCGCAGGCGTAGAGCGAGTCGTACTCCGGGCTCTCCACGGTGCCGTCCACCCGCAGGATCTCGGTGCCGCCGGTCTCGGTCTGGCGCACCGCGAGCCGGACGTTCCCCTCGAGGTCGGTCTGCCAGCCCGCGATCTGCCGGGTGTTCTTCACCACCAGCTCGCGCTCACCGGTCGCCAGGTCCAGGCGATAGACGTCGTGGACCGAGGGGTCGCGGTCGTTCAGCCCGACGACGATCTCGCCCGGCGTGGGCTCCGGCACCGCGTAGATGCGGGCCTGCACGTCCTCGTACGGCGTGAGGTCGCGCGCCTCGGGCACCTCGCCCTCCGGGGCCTCGAGCGCCGCGGAGGGATCGACCGCGAAGACGTGGAAGTTCTCGTCGCCGCCCCTGTCCTGGACGTAGAGGATCCGCTCGCTGTCCTGGGTCCAGAAGTAGGCCCGCACCGGCCGGGTCGTGTCGGCCGTCACCGGACGCGCGGCGTCGAAGGGCTCGCCTCGCCGGTTCACCCACACGTTCATCACGTCCCGGTGCGGGTGGAGGAAGGAGATCCATCGTCCGTCCGGCGAGATCGAGGCGTTGGCGTACTGCGGATCGCCGAAGAAGAGCTGCCGGTCCAGAAGCGGAGGCAGCTCGGCGTCGCTGGCGGCGACGGCTTCCGCGGCCGTCGCCGTGTCCGCGCCGGCCGCGGCGGCCGCCTCCTGGGCCTGCAGCGGCACGACGGCCAGGGCCGGCGCGAGGAGGGCGATCGCGAGGCGTCGTACGGCGGCGAGTCGGCTCATGGGCGGGAGTCTCCCCGTTCGGGATCGGTCGGTCGGGTTCGTCGGGCCGGGTCGGACGCCACCGAGCGCCAAATGTATGCCACGGGCCGGCTTGCTCAGTCGTCCGGACGCGTCGGTCCCTCGTCGCCCCCGGTGGCGCTCTGGATCCACCGCTCGAGGAAGGAGTCGACCTCCACCGTCTTCAGCCACCCGTAGCCCAGCAGCGCGATCACCGAGGCGCCGAAGACGTCGACGATGAGGTCGCGCATGGTGTCGTCCAGCCCGGTTCGCTGCATGTTCAGCCCGAAGAGCTGGTCCATCCAGAACTCGAAGATCTCCCACATGGCACCGAGAGCGAGGGAGAACGAGAAGGCGAAGATGGCGACGAACGCGGGTTCGAGGTGGAGGTCCCCCAGCTGTTTCTGGTTCAGCACGTAGACGAGCAGGAAGCCGAGGACGCCGAGGAGGAAGCTGGAACCCAGGTGGAGCAGGCCGTCCCACCACCAGAAGCGCGTGTAGTAGCCGCGCACCTCACCGAGGAAGAGCGCGCCGACGATGAAGAGGATCGCCAGCAGCTCGAACGCGGCGGGGACGTGGACGTCGAATCGGCGCCCGAGCATGGAGGGGACCAGGGTGAGGAGGGCGATGCCGAGGGTCGACACCGCCGCCAGCCACTGCCCGCCCACCGCCAGGAGCACGACGCTCGCGACCAGCGCCACCCGGAGGGCGAGGTTGACCCGCGCGGGAAGCCTGGCCCCGCGCGTCCCTCCCGGGTCCTCCTCGGAATTCCGGCTCTCCATGGGCGTTCGGTGACCTCCCGGAGCGCGTCGACGACCGCCGCCGGCGGGCTCGCCGGTGCTCCCACGCCGCATGATACGGCGTGCTCGTGCCGAGGGAAGGCCCGGCGGCCGCCGCGCCGGACCGTCCAGGCGGGCGAGCGGAGCCCGTGAGCGCCGCCGAGGGCGGACCGGCGGAGGGCGCCGCGGCCGGGGGGCTCCGGCGCGAGCTGGGCCTCGTCGGGGCCACGATGATGGGGCTGGGCTCCATCGTCGGCACCGGCATCTTCGTCAGCGTCGGCGTCGCGGCGGGGGCGGCCGGTCCGGCGGTGATCCTGGCCGTGGCGCTGGCCGCCGGAATCGCCGTCTGCAACGCGTTCAGCAGCGCCCAGCTCGCCGCCGTGCACCCGGTCAGCGGCGGCACCTACGAGTACGGATACGAGCTCCTGCATCCGGCCGCCGGATTCACCGCGGGATGGATGTTCCTCTGCGCGAAGAGCGCGTCGGCCGCCACGGCGGCCCTCGGTTTCGCCGGCTACCTGCTGCACCTGCTCGGCGTCGACGCCGCCTCGTGGCTGCCCGGCGTGGCGGTGGGCGGCGTGGTCGTGCTGACCGCCGTCGTGCTCACCGGGATGCGGCGCTCCAACCTCGCCAACGTGGCGATCGTGTCGGTCACGCTCCTGGCGCTGGCCGCTCTGGTCGTCGCGGGCGCCGCCCCGGCGGTCGAGGACGGGGGCGAGCACCTCGTCCCGTTCTTCGACGCTCCGGGCGACGGGGCGTGGGGCGACGCCAGAGGACTCCTCTACGCGACGGCCCTCATGTTCGTCGCCTACACCGGCTACGGGCGGGTGGCCACGCTCGCCGAGGAGGTGGAGGAGCCCGCCCGGACCGTCCCCCGCGCGATCGTCGCCACGCTCGTGGTCACGGCCCTCCTCTACGCGGCCGTCTCCCTGGTGTCCGTGGGTACCGTGGGCGCCGGGGCCCTCGCCGCGGCGACCGAGGGCCGGGCCGCACCCCTGGAGGCCGTCGCCCGCGAGCTCGGGGTGCCGGGGCTCGGGACGCTGGTGGCCGTGGGGGCGGTGACCGCGATGCTGGGCGTGATGCTGAACCTGATCCTGGGGCTCTCCCGGGTGATGCTGGCGATGGGACGGCGGGCCGACCTGCCCCGGGCGACCGCCCGGCTGGACGAAGGGGGGACGACCCCGTACGTAGCGGTCCTCGTCACGGGCGGCCTCGTCGCCGCGCTCGCCGCCACGGGCGACGTGGAGACGACCTGGTCGTTCAGCGCCTTCACGGTGCTCGTCTACTACGCCCTCACGAACCTCGCCGCCCTCCGCCTGTCGGAGGAACAGCGGCTCTTCTCCCGGTTCTTTCCCTGGGCCGGGCTGGGGGGCTGCCTCTTCCTGGCCTTCTGGGTGCCCTCCGCCGTGTGGCTGACGGGGCTCGGCCTGATCGCCGTGGGGCTGGTGTGGCACGGGGCGCGGCGGCGCTGACGGCCGCCCGCCTCGGGGGACCTCCACCAGAAGACGGAGAGTGCGTCGGGCGAGCCAGCCCGCGCCCGGGGCTTGCCCCTTCGTATCGTTTCTGGTAGATAGTTTCTATCAAATCGTAACTCTCGCCCGGAGCGACCCGGTGAGCCGACGAAGCCGCACGCCGTACACCGTTCTCGGCTGCCTCACGCTGCAGCCCATGTCGGGCTACGACGTCAAGCAGTTCCTGGAGCGCACCGTCGTCCACTTCTGGAGCGAGAGTCCCGGCCAGATCTACCCCGCGCTCGGGGAGCTCGAGGAGGAGGGGCTGGTCGAGGGTCGAACCGAGCCGGGCGAGCGGGGACGGGAGAAGCGGGTCTACGAGATCACCGAATCGGGGCGCGAGGCGCTGCTGGACTGGCTACGGGAGCCGGCCGAACCGACCAGGCCGCGCTACGAGCACTCCCTGAAGCTTTTCTTCGGGCACGTGGCGGGCCCCGAGACGTCCCTGGAGCACCTCGAGCGACTCCGTCGGCGGACCGAGGAGACCCTGGCTCACTACCGGAGCCGGGAGGAGGAGCTGGAGGAGCTGGCCGACCGGGAGCCGGACTCCCGAGCCCCGTACTGGCTCGTGGTCCTGCGCGGGGGCATCCGGTACTCGGAGATGGTGCTGGGGTGGTGCGACGAGAGCGAGGAGACGTTGAGGGCCCTCCCGGGGAGGGATCCCGACGAGCGGCGAGACACGGATCCGGCCGGCCGGGAGGAGGACGATCGATGACGGTCGCCGGGGACTCGAGGTCGGTCTGGACGATGCTGCTCCTGCCCCCGGTGACGCTGGGGGCGCTCGTCCTGGCCTACGTGGCGTGGGCGGGCCTCTCGCCGACCGACCCCGGCGCGGAGGCGAGGGTGAGATCGGCGATCGGGCCGATCATCGTCGTCAATCACCTCGCCCTGTTCGCGTTGCTCTGGATGCTGCTCCGCCGGAGGGGCGAGGAGATGGCCGACATCGGGTGGAGCGTGGCGGCCGTCGATTCCACGCTCCTGCGCGAGGTGGGGATCGGTCTGCTCTGCGGTCTCGGGCTCTACCTCTTCAAGGAGCTCGCGGTCGACTCGGTCCGGGCCCTGGCGGCCGGCAACACCCCCACCTTCACTTCCCTCTTCCGATTCGACCCCGGTTCCCTCGAGTTCGGGCTGACCCTGGCGGCCACGACGATGGTCTTCGTGGAGGAGAGCATCTACCGGGGCTACGCGATTCCGTTCTTCGAGGAGCGCCGGGGAACCCTCGCGGCCGTGGCCGTCACCGCGCTGGCCTTCGGGCCCCTGCACTGGGGCAACGGCGTCGTCGGGGTCCTCAACGCCGTGGTCTTCGGGGTGCTGTTGGCGGGCATTTTCCTCTGGCGCCGCAACCTGGTGGCGGGGACCGTGGCGCACGCGCTCTACAACCTCTCCGTGCTGCTGACCTGAGGGGACGGCGGGAAGCCGCCGGTTCGAGCCGACCCCCTTCCGCCGGGTGCCTTGCGTGTCGCCCGTTCGCCGGGCAGTCTGCCGGCGACACCGACACGACGGGAGGCACCCATGGGACCAGGTCGACGCCGATCCGCTCGCCCGACGCCGCACGCCTTCCGGACCGCCGGGGCGCTGACCGCGGGAGCCCTGGCCCTGGCGGCCTGCGCCGGGGAGCCCGACGCCGGGGACGCCCGTCCCGACCTCGGCACCGTGGACTTCCCCACCTCGTGCTCGGAGGAGGTCCAGCCCGAGCTGGAGCGCGGCCTCGCCCTCCTCCACCACATGATGTACGAGCAGGCCCGGGACGTCTTCGGTGACGCCGCGGCCGAGGAAGAGGGCTGCGCCATGGCCCACTGGGGTCTCGCCATGTCCCGCTTCCAGCCCCTGTGGGGGAGCGCCCAGGTCGAGGAGGGACGGGGGCCGGCCGAGCGGGCGGTGCGACTGGAGCCCCCGACCGAGCGGGAGCGGGCCTACGCCCGGGCGGTCCACGCCTTCTTCCGCGGGGAGGACCTCCGGCTCGCGGAGCGTATCCGGAACTGGGCGTCGGCCATGGAGGAGCTCCACGCCTCCTTCCCCGACGATCGGGAGGCTCAGACCCTCCACGCACTGGCCCACCTGGCCGTGGACCCCGCGGACGCCGGCCGCCAGGAGCGGGCCGACAGCCTCCTCCGTGAGGTGCACGCGGCCGCGCCCCGTCACCCCGGGGCCATCCACTACGCCATCCACGTCCACGACGTGGAGGGGCGGGCCGAGGACGGGATCCGCTTCGCCCGCGCGTACGACGACGTCGCCCCCTCCGTACCCCACGCCCTCCACATGCCGAGCCACCTCTACGTTCGGCTGGGGCTGTGGGACGAGGTGATCGAGTGGAACCGCCGGTCCGCCGACGCGGCGCTCGAGCACCCGGCCGGGCAGCACGTCTCCCACCATTACGCCCACGCACTGGACTACCTCGCGTACGGATACCTGCAGCGCGGCGAGCACGAGCGGGCTCGGGAGGTCCTGGAGGAGCTCCGCTCCCACCGGGGCTACCAGCCGACCTTCATCAGCGCCTACCACCTGGCCTCCGTCCCGGCCCGCTTGCGCGTCGAGCGGCGTGACTGGGAGGGGGCGGCGGGCCTGGAGCCCCGGGTGCCGGCCGACTTCCCGTGGGACGACTTCCCCGCGGCCGAGGCCCTGACCCACTTCGCCCGGGGGCTCGGGGCGGCCCGCTCCGACGACCCGGACGGCGCGGCGGCCGCCCTGGCGCGGCTGGAGGAGCTGGAGCGGGCCGCCCGGGAGGCCGACGACGCCTACTGGGCCGACCAGATACGCGTCCAGCGCCGGAGCGTCGCGGCCTGGCGCTCCATGGCCGAGGGCCGGACCGACCGCGCCCTCGCCGAGATGCGGGAGGCCGCCGAGCTGGCCGCGCGCATGGAGAAGCATCCCGTCACGCCCGGGGCCCTGCAGCCGGCCCACGAGCTCCTCGGCGACCTCCTCCTGGAGACGGGACGTCACGCCGAGGCCCTGGAAGCCTACGAGCGGTCGCTGGAGACGTGGCCCCGTCGCCGCCACAGCCTGGAAGGAGCGGCCCGGGCCGCGGAAGCGGCGGGCCGGGACGAGGCCGCCCGGAGCTACCGCCGGGAGCTGCGGGAGCTGACGGCGGAAGGTGATGCGGCGCGCGAGAGCGCGGCCGCGGGGGATGCGGCCGAGGACCCCGCCGCGAGCTGATCTCGGGCGGGAGGGGCCGGAGGCCCCGCCCTCAGCTCCCGCCGCCGGGCTTCCTCGCGCGGATGGGATAGCCCAGCGTCCCGAACTGCCGGGCGCTCTCCTCTCCGCCCGCGCCCCGGAAGGTGTCGGTCGGCGGGCCGAACTCCACGTCCGTGAAGCCCGCGTCCTCGAGGATCCGCTGCCACCCTGCGCACGGCAGGGCCCCCGCGATTCAAGCGGTCCACAGGTCGACGTCGGCCTTCGCCCCGTCGGGCACCTCGTGCTCCACGCAGATGTCGCTCACCTGGAGACGCCCGCCGGGCCGCAGCACCCGGAAGATCTCCCCGTAGGCCGCCCGCTTGTCCGGCACCAGGTTGAGCACCCCGTTGGAGATCACCCGGTCGGCCCAGCCGTCCTCCACCGGCAGCTCCTCGGCCAGCCCCCGGCGAAACTCCACGTGTCCGAGCGCGGCGACGTCGGCGGCCCGCCGCGAGCGCTCGAGCATCCGCTCGTTCATGTCCACCCCCACGACCGCCCCACCGGCGCCCACCGCCCGCCCGGCCACCAGGCAGTCGGTGCCCGCGCCGGAGCCCACGTCCACCACCCGCTCGCCCTCCGCGGGCACGCCCCAGTGGAACACGTTGGCCACGCCGGAGAAGGCGTCCACGGCCTCGTCGGGGAGACCCTCCACCAGCTCGGGCGGGTAGCCGAGGTGATCCAGGGCCCGACGCCCGGTGTGGAAGTGGTGCTCGGCGTCCGGCGCCTCGGCCACCTCTGCGTATTTCTTCTCCACCTCCCCGCGGAGGTGGTCGACGTCCACCGTCGGCTCGCCGCTCACGCTTCCCTCCTCGTCTGGATTCAGGGGTGCCCGTTCCGCTTACGCCGCCTCCGGCTTTCGGGCTCGTAGCACGACCGCCTCGGCCCCGAGCGAGGCGGCCAGCTCCCGGGTCTCCTCCGAGGGGCTGCGGGCGAAGTAGTCGAGCCGCGACAGGACCTCGACCTCGCGGAGACCGGCTTCGCGGAACAGTTCCAGGTACTCGGCCTCCTTCGTGGCTCCCACGATGCACTCGGCCCACAGCTCGGGCTTCCGGCGGCAGGCGTCCGACGGCTTCTCGGCCAGGACGATGTCGGCCAGCTGCAGCCGCCCCCCCGGCCGGAGCACCCGGTGGATCTCCGCGACCGCCGCCGGCTTGTCCGGCACCAGGTTGAGCACCCCGTTCGTGGTCACCACGTCCATCGAGGCGTCCGGCAGCGGGACGGACTCGGCGTTCCCGTCCAGGACCCGCACGTTGGAGAGCCCCATGCGGCCGGCGTTCTCCCGCAGCCTCTCCCGCATGGCGGGGGTCAGGTCCAGCCCGGCCACCTCGCCCTGCGGGCCCACCAGCGAGGCGGCGATGAGGGCGTCGGTGCCCGACCCCGAGCCGACGTCCAGCACGCTGTCGCCCGGACGGATCACGTCCGCCCGGAAGGGGCAGGACACGCCGGCGTAGGAGGCGACGGCCTCCGGGGGCAGGGGGTCGAGCCGCTCGTCCGGGTAGCCCTCGAACTCGCACGCGGCGCGGCCGGTGGGAAAGTGGAAGCCCCGCTCCGGCGCCCGGGCGACGTCCGTGTACATGCGGCGGACGGCGTCGAGGATCACTTCGCGGTCATCGGACGTGATGACGACCATGGTCGACTCCCGTGCCCTCCCTCAGTCGTCGCGGACGACGATGTCGTCCTTCGTGCTCTGCACGATCGCGATCAGCTCCTCCTGCTCCTGCTCCGGAACCTGGAAATCGTTCAGGGTGCGGCGGAGGTCGGAGAGCATCGCCTGCCACTCCCGCTCGCCGATGTTCAGGTGAGCGTGGGCCTCCTCCATGGACCGGCCGGTGTACTCGCAGGGCCCTCCCGTGGCCTGGCAGACCATGGCGGTGACGTGGTACTTGAGGCCCGGCGCCGGCACCCGGTCGCGGGCTTCCCGGATCGCCGGGTTCTCGTTCAGGACGTCGTTGTGGAGCAGCAGGTCGATGAAGACGTCCACCACGCTGGCGATGGGGTACAGGCCGCCCAGCCGCTCGTAGAGGCTGGCCTCCTGGGCCTCGGCGTCCACTCCGGCGTCGAACGCCGCCGTGGCTCCGGCCGGCGACATACGGGCCTGGACCGGCCGCTCGGCCTCCTGCCCGACCGCCGGCGCGGCGGTCAGGAGCAGCAGGAGGCCGGCCAGCGCGGTCCCGACTGCCGCGGCGGCGGTCCGGGACGGCGTCACCGCCGGCGACGTGGATCGGAGGGTGCCGCTCGCTCGGTTCGTGGCCCTCGTCGTGGGCTCCATGGTTCGTCTCCTTTCTCTGCGCCCGGTCACTGTGCCCGGGCTCACGAGGCCCTGCCGAAGCGTCGGAGCAGGGTGCGGATCCTCTCCTCGAAGTCGGCGTCCACTTCTTCCCGGCGGAGGCCGGCGAGCCGATGCCTGAGCCGACGCTCGAACTCGGCACGCGACCAGCAGCTCCGGCAGGTCTCCAGGTGCCGCTCGACCTCGGCCTCCTTCCGGCCGCCCAGCTCCCCGTCCAGGTAGCGGGCGAGACGGCGGATCGCCTCCTCGCAGCGGATCTCGTCGGTGTCGTGGCTCATTCGTCGGCTCCGTCGTCGTTCTCCGGGGCCAGGCCCCGGTCCTCCGCGTGGTGCCAGAGATTCTCCTTCAGGCGGGACCGGGCTCGGGCCAGGCGCGAACGGACGGTGCCCACGGGCACGTCGAGGACCTCCGCGGCCTCGGCGTAGGCGAACCCCTGCACGTCCACCAGGACCAGCACCGACCGGTAGACCTCGGGCAGCTCCTCCACCGCCCGCTCCAGGTCCTCCCCGAGCAACCGGTCGAAGAACCGCTCCTCCGGGTTCCCCCACCAGAGCAGGAACGGCCGGTGAAGGCGCTCGAAGAGGGAGAACGAGGCCTCTCCCTCGTCCTCGGCCTCGTCCGGGAGCGGCACCTCGTCGGGGCGGCGCTCGCGCGCCCGACGCCGGCCCAGATAGCAATTCCGGAGGATCCGGAAGATCCAGCCCCTGAAGCGCTCCCGGTCCCGGAGGTCGTCCCGCTTCTCCCACGCCCGGGCCACGGCCTCGGCCACGGCCTCCTCGGCCTCGGAGGGGCGGTCGGCCATGTAGCGGGCGGCGCTCAGCAGCTCGGGCAGGAGCGCCATGACCTCCTCCTCGAACCAGGTCGAGGCGGCTTCCCGTGCGACCTCCGTGTCGGTCACGCCTCGGACGCCTCCATTCGAGTCGAGCCGCCGCGGATCGGTCCTCGATCCGGCCTCCATGTGGACGATGCCGCCGGAGGGCCGAGAGTTCCAGCTTCGATCACGGGACGCGACGACCGACGCGTTCGAGCTCCCGCTCCTCGTACCAGTCCAGGAGGCGACGGGCGGAGAGCTCGGACGTCACGACGGGGCGCCCGCCGCGCTCCCGTACCCAGTCGGCCTCCTCGTCGTCGAACACGCGCACCAGTACGGGCGTTCCCTCGGGCACCATGGCCAGCAGCGTCGCGTTGTCCCGGGTGCGGCGCAGCGTCGAGACGACCACCCGGGCCCGGGCCACCCCGGCGTCGGCCAGCACGGCGGGCTCCGCGCCGTCGCCCCTCACGACGCGCACGTCCGTGGAGGCGAGGCTGCTCCCCACGACGGGATCGTCGTCCACGACCACGGTGGGGCATCCGGCGGTCAGGAGGCCCTCGAGCACGGGCTGGCCCGTGGCTCCGGCCCCCAGGAGCACGACGTGGCCCGAAGGCGGCCGCCCCGGATCGGGCCGGCGGTGGGAGGGGTGCAGGTGCACGAGTCGCCACGCCAGCCCTTCGGTGGCGATCATAGGGGTGGCGAGCATCGTGGCCACCGTGACGAGCGCGATCACGGTGAACGTCCCGGGGCCGAGGTGGCCCTGGATCATGCCGGAGAGGCCCACCACCAGCGAGATCTCGCTGGTCTGGGAGAGCATCAGCCCCGCCTGCACGGCGGACCGGGCGGAGAGGCCGTTCCGCTCGCCCACGAAGGCGACGAGGGGCGGCGTCACCAGGACGACGAGCCCGGCCAGGAGTCCGGCGTGCCAGAGCTGCGTGGACGTCGGCACCACGACGAGAGCCCCCAGCGCGGTGAAGAAGAGGGCGGTGAAGAAGTCGCCCACGGGCGCCAGCTCGGTCGCCGAGACGGCGCGGACCGGAAAGCGGGCGAGCGCCACGCCGGCCAGGAACGCCGCTGCCACCAGCGGCAGCTCCAGCAGGTGTGCGCCGGCGAGGAACGCGAACAGGACCGCGAGGGGCGCCAGCAGGACGAGCTCCTCGTCCCGGATCGAGGAGAGGAGGGGCACCAGCCACCGCCGGACCGCCAGCGCTGCAGCCCCCAGCAGCACGATCGCCCCCAGGCGTCGGATCACCGCGAGCAGCCCGAACTCCGTCGGCGTCAGCACGGGAATGGCCAGCAGGACGAGCACGTCCTGGAGGAGGAGAACGCCCACCACCAGCCGTCCGAACGGCTGATACATCTGCCGGCGGCGGCGCAGGAGGCGGATCCCGACCAGGGTGGAGCTCGCGGTGAGGGCGAGCGCCAGGTAGCCGGACTCGAGCAGGGCGTAGCCGAGGATCAGCGATCCCCCGAAGCCCAGGAGGGCCAGGACGACGAACTGCGCCAGCCCCACCCGGAGGGCGGCACGGGTCTGGGCGCCCACGCGGCCCGGGTCGAGCTCCAGGCCCGCCAGGAAGAGGAGGAAGGTCACGCCCAGGAGCAGGACGTCCTGGACCAGCTCGCGGGGCACGGGCGCCGCCAGGGAGACTACGACGCCCGCGAGGAGCATCAGCGGCACCGCCGAGACCCTCAGGCGCCGGGCGAGCACGTGGGCCGCGGCGCCGGCCGCCAGGAGGATCGCCACGCCGTGCATCAGCCCAGCACCCCCGCCTCCCGCAGCTCCTCGGTGATCCTCGCCGCCCCCTCCCGCTTCGGCATCATCAGGTGGTCCACGTCCATACCCAGCAGCTCGTCCTCGAGCGAGAGGTCGAAGGCGTGGATCGCCACCGGGACGCCCGCCTCCCGGCAGCGGTGGGCCAGCAGCCGGTTCGACTCCTCGATCTGGAGGGCCGAGACCACGAGACGGGCCCGCGCCGCCCCGGCCTCCTCCAGCACGGACGGGACGTCGGAGCTGCCCACCACGGCACGCCCCGGGAGGCCGGCCAGCTTGCCCGCGTCGGTGTCGACGGCCACCACCCGCACGCCGCGGGCGGCGAAGGCCTCCGTCAGGCGCCGCCCCAGGGCGTTCATCCCCACGACCACCACGTGACCCTCGGGGCCGACCTCCCGAACCTCCTCCTCCGAGCTTCTCCCGAACACGGCCGTCAGGAGGCGACGCCATCCGCTTCGCGAGGAGAGCCCGCCGTACAGGGCGCGGCCCCGGGGGACGAGGACCGACGAGACCCCGATCGTCACCAGCCCCACCGCTCCGACCAGCGACCGCAGCTCCTCGCCGACGAGCCCGGCGCCCGCCGCGGCGGCCAGCAGGACGAAGGCGAACTCGCTGACCTGCCCCAGGGTGAGGCCGGCGAGGAAGCCGGTGCGGCCGTCGTGCCCCAGGCGACCCAGGACCGCTCCCACCAGCAGGGGCTTTCCGATCATCACGAACCCGGAGACGACCAGCACCGCCAGCCACCGGTCCGCCGCGGCGGCGGGATCCAGCTCGGCCCCCAGCGCCACGAAGAAGATCGCCAGGAAGAGGTTCACCAGCGGGTGCACGCGCCGGCGGAGCTCGGAGCACTGGGGCACCTGGGCCAGGGCCACCCCGGCCACGAAGGCCCCGAGCTCCACCGAGACGTGCATCGCCTCCGCGCCCAGGATGAAGGCGAAGCACCAGGTGAGGCTGACGACGAAGAGCGCCTCGGGCGC
>CAZEUW010000016.1:0-21769 GCA_964515425.1 uncultured Gemmatimonadota bacterium
AGGAGTCGCTCATGGGCGGAGAGGATGACCTGCCCTTCTGAGGCCCGGCCGCCCGGGTTGGCGGCCCCGAAGGCGCTCCCGCCGGGCGAGCGGGTCTTCCTCGACGCCGGGTCGGTGTCGGGCGTGGGTCCCGGCGACGAGTTCGAGCTCCTCGGGACGGAGGGGACGCTCCGCGTCGGGGCGGAGCGAGGGCCGAGTTCGGGGACCGTCCGGGTGGTACGGGCCGACCGACACACCGCGACCGCGCGGATCGTCGAGCTCCGGGCGGGGAGCGCCGTGGGGGCGTCCCGCGCCCGGCTCGCTCGGAGGCCGTCGGGATCGGAGCGATGACCGCCGGCGCCGGGTGAGGGCGACGTGTCCCTCCCCGGCCACCTGATCCTCTTCCTCCACCTGGCCGCCCTGGCCGCCTACCTCGGCGGCTGGGCGGTCTTCCTGGGGGCGTATCGCACCGGCGGGAGCGACCGCGTGGGCCGCGGCCTCCGCTTCGCGCTGATCGGGGCGGGGATCCACCTGTCCGCCCTGGTCCTGTTCGCGGTCGCTCACCGCTCGCTGCCGCTGGTCGGCCTCGGCCCGGCCTCCTCCACGCTGGCCCTGGCGATCGCGCTGCTCGTCCTCGCGGCGGCCGTCTCGCGCGAGGAGGCGCGGCCGGTCGTCCTCTTCGTGCTGCCGCTGACGATGCTGCTGCTGGGCGAGGCGGTGACGGTCGGGATCGACCCCGCCGTCCGCGCGACGGCGTTCCGCGGACCCTGGTTCGTGGTCCACGTCGGCACCGTCTTCATCGGATACGCCGCGCTGGCGCTGGCCTCGGCGGCGGCCGTGATGTACGCCCTCCAGTTCCGGAGCCTGAAGCGCAAGGACTTCGGGCGCTCCTTCGGGTTCCTCCCCTCCCTCGACGTGCTGGACCGGATGAACCGGGCCGGCCTGGCCGTGGGCTTCTCGGCCCTCACCCTCGGGCTCATCGCCGGGTGGAGCTGGACGCTGACCTACGGACGGGGTTGGGACTTCGGCAATCCCGAGGTCGTCTTCGGCGCCGTGACCTGGGTCGTCTACCTCGGCGCCCTGGTGGCCCGGGCGTCCAGGGGAGGGCGGGGCGAGCGCGCGGCCTACGCCACGGTGGCCGCCTTCACGGTCACGGCCGGCACGTTCCTCCTCCTCCGACTGCTCGGTGCGGGAGGCGCGACCTTCCTCTGATGGAGCTCCTCCTCGTCGGCGTGAGCCATCGGACGGCGGCGATCGACGTGCGCGAGCGGTTCTTCGTCTCCGAGGAGGCCGCGCCGCCCTTCCTCGAGCGGCTACGGGGCCGCGGGTCGGTGCGGGAGTGCGTCGTGCTCTCGACCTGCAACCGCACGGAGCTCTACCTGTGCGCCGCCGCGGCCGAGCGCGCGGCCCGCGACGCGACGGCGGTGCTGGCCGAGCACGCCGGCCTGCCGGAGCTCGAGGTCGAGCCGCACCTCTACCGGCGCGACGGCCGGGCCGCGGTCGGGCACCTGTTCCGGGTCGTCGCCGGTCTCGACTCGCTCGTGATCGGCGAACCCCAGATCCAGGGCCAGGTGCGCGACGCTTATCAGACGGCCCGCAACGCGGACCCGGAGCTGGTCGGGCCCGTCCTCCACCGGCTGTTCCAGACGGCCCTCTCGGCTGGCGGGGAGGTCCGGGACCGGACGCGCATCGCGGAGGGAGCGGCCTCGGTGCCCGCCGCGGCGGTCCAGCTCGCGACCAAGGTGTTCGGCGCCCTCGAGCGGCGGCGGGCGGCGTTCGTCGGGGCGGGCGTGATGGGCGAGCTGACGCTGTGCGCCCTCCTCGAGCACGGCGTCCGCGAGGCGGCCGTGGCGAGCAGGAGCACCGACCGCGCCCGCCGCGCCGCCGAGCGCGTCGGCGCCGACGTCGTCTTCTCCTACGAGGAGCTGCTCGAGGGGCTGGGCGAGCTCGACATCCTGATCACCTCGACCGCGGCGCCGCACCCGATCCTCACCGTCGAGCGGGCCTCGCGGATGCGCCGGGAGCGTCCGGACCCGCTCGTCGTCGTGGACATCGCCGTTCCGCGCGACGTCGAGGCGGGGGTCGGGGACCTGCCGGGGATCTTCCTGTACAACATCGACGACCTCCAGCGGGTGGTGCGGTCCACCGAGCGCGAGCGCGGCACGGAGCGGTCGGAGGCCGAGGAGCTGCTGGAACGGAACGAGCGGGTGTACTGGCGGTGGTACCGGGGGCGGGAGGCGGTCCCGCTCATCCGGCACATCCGCGAGGAGGCGGAGCGGATCCGCCGCCGCCAGATCGACGAGGCGCTGGCGGACGTGGAGGGGCTCACCGAGGAGGAGGCGGAGCGGATCCACAGGGCTTCCCGTCTGGCCCTCCGAAAGGTCCTGCATCGCCCGACCGTGGGTCTCCGCCGCCTCGCGGCGCGCGAGGACGGCGAGGAGCTGCTCGAGGCGGCGCGACGACTGTTCGACCCGGAAAATCTTTCCGAGGAGGAATCGATGGAGGAGGACTCGTGATCGGGCTCTCGGCCGCGGCGCTGCTCCAGCAGGCCGCCCGTCCGATGCCGACCACGCCCTGGGAGATGGCGCTGGAGGCCACGACGGCCACCCAGCTGGTGCTGCTGGTGCTGGCCGTCTTCTCGGTGGTCTCCTGGGTGCTGATCTTCTGGAAGTGGTCCGACTTCAAGCAGGTCCGCGAGCAGGGCGACCGCTTCGTCGACGGCATGGAGCGGGCGACGGGGCTGGAGGGCGTGCAGGGCGAGCTCGGGCGGCTCGAGGAGAGCCCGTACACCCGGGTCTTCCGCCACGGCGTCGGCTTCTTCGGGGAGCTGCGCGCCGCGCCGTCCGGCGAGGGGGAGAGCGCGCGGTCGGGGCTCAGCTCCTCGCAGCTCGACACGCTCTGGCTGGTGCTGGAGAAGGAGGTGTCCGAGGAGAGGGACGACCTGGCCCACGGGCTCCCCTGGCTGGCCATCATCGGGACCGTCAGCCCGCTGCTGGGCCTGCTCGGCACGGTCGTGGGGGTCATGAACTCCTTCATCGGCATCACGGCGCAAGGCAGCGCCAACATCGCCGCCGTGGCGCCGGGCATCGCCGAGGCGCTGATCACCACGGTGGTCGGCCTGGCCGTCGCCATCCCGGCGATGATCGCCTACAACCACTTCGCCTCGAAGCTCGCGCTGTTCACGAGCGAGCTGGAGGGCTTCGCCAGCGAGTTCATCGGCACGCTGGCGCGGGAGGGGCGCGTATGAGGCGGCACTTCCGCGGGATGGCCGATCGCCACGACGACCTGGGCGTCCGCGCCGAGATCAACGTGACCAGCCTCGTGGACGTGGCTTTCACCCTCCTGATCATCTTCATGATCACGGCACCGATCCTCCAGGGAGGGGTAGAGATCGCGGTCCCGAGGGCACCGGCGCAGCCGCTGCAGGCGGAGGAGGGGATCGTGATCTCCGTAGACGCCGACGGGCAGCTCTACCTCGACGACACGCCGGTCTCGATGGAGGAGTTCGACGCGACGGTGGTCGAGGTGATCCGGCGCCGAGGGTCGCCCACGGTGTACGTGAAGGGAGCCGCCGAGGTGGGCTACGGTCGCGTCCTGCGGGTCATCGGGAAGCTCAAGGAGGCCGAGATCGAGACCGTGAGCCTGGTGGCGCAGCCCGAGACGGAATCGGGCGGCTGATCGAACCGTGAGGCACCCGCGGCGGGGCGACGACGAAGGACTCCCCCCGAAGGCCGTGGCGGCCTCCGTGCTGCTGCACGTCGCGCTCGGCCTGCTCCTGCTCCGCGCCGCCCCCTCGGTCGCCGCGCCCGCGCCCCCCCAGACCTACCGGGTGAAGCTCGTGGCGGCCGCCGCGGAGGACGCCCCGGTGCGGCAGGATCCCCAGCCGGCCGAGGCGGCCGAGGAGGAGCACCGCCCGCCTCCGCCCGAGCCCAGCCCGCAGCGGATGCCCGAGACCGAGACCCCGAGGGTGGTCGAGGAGCGCCAGGTCGAGGAGCCGGAGCGGGAGCCGGCTCGTGCGCGCGAGGAGGGCGAGGAGGCGGTCAACGTCCAGCTCCCGGGCGCCAACTTCGCCTTCCCGGGCTACCTGGAGAACATCATCCGACAGGTGCAGCGCTACTGGCGACCGCCCTCGGGCGGTCGGAACCTGCGGGCCGAGCTCTCCTTCGTGATCCACCGCGACGGCTCGGTCAGCGACATCGAGTGGATCCGGCGCTCCGGCGCCCTCTCCTTCGACCTCGAGGCCCGCGGCGCGGTGGAGGCGGCGGGCCGTGCGGGGGCCTTCGGGCCGCTCCCGGACGGCTATCGGCGGGACCGGCTCCGCGTCTCGTTCTTCTTCGATCCGTCGGTGCGGTGAGAGGACGACGATGAGGCGGGCGTCGCCGCTCGGAGCCCTGCTCGCGTTCGCCGCCGTGGCGGCCCTGCTCGCCGGGCCGTCGGCCGCCGCCGCCCAGGAGGACCGCCCCGGCGACGTACGGGTGGGGCTCACCTACCGCCCGGGCTACCTGCCGGCGCTCGCCCTGCCGCCCGCCGAGGCCTCGAGCGAGGGGCTGGCTCCCGTGGCGGCGCGCGTGGACTCGATCCTCCGGACCGACCTCCACTTCTCGGACCGGTTCGACATCGTCGAGCTGTCCGACACGCTGGAGGGGAGCTCCGGCGTGCGCTACGGGCTCTGGAACGAGCTCGGCGCCGTGTGGCTGGTGACGGCGCACCTGTCGGGGACGCCGTCGAGCCCGCTCCTGCGCGTGGCGCTCCACGACGTGGTGTACGGCCGGCTCAGCGACGTGCGGGCCTTCTCGCTCCCGACCCCCTCGGAGCACGGCTTCCGGATGGCGGTCCACCGGGCCTCGGACCAGGTGGTCGAGTGGGCGACGGGCGAGCCCGGGATGGCGGCGAGCCGGATCGCCTTCCGGCGGAAGCGGGCCGACGGGACCGCCGACGTCTGGGTGGTGGACAGCGACGGCCACGGCCTGCGGCGGGTCACCTCGGACAGCACCATCGTCTACTCGCCCGCTTTCTCGCCCGACGGCGGGGAGCTGCTCTACGTCTCCTACCGCGAGGGGGCGCCGGCGGTGTACCGGAAGGACCTCTCGACGGGGTCGCTCTCGACGGTCTCGGCCGTGAGCGGGGTGAACATCACGCCGGCCTGGGCGCCCGACGGCGGCCACGCCTACGTCGCCCGGAGCACCGCCGGCGGGACCGAGATCTTCCGCCTCGGGCTGGACCCCGTGTGCTGCGCCGAGCGGATCACCTCGACGAACTCGGGCGACGCGCTGAATCCGAGCCTGTCGCCCGACGGCAGCCGCCTCGCGTTCGAGGCCACGCCCCTGGGCGAGCAGCAGGTGTACGTGATGCGGGCGAGCGGAGGAAACCCCACCCTGATCAGCCGGTACGTCTACGGCGAGCGGGGCTCGGCGGCGGGGCCCGACTGGTCGCCCACCGGCGACCGGATCGCGTACCAGACGTGGGTCGACGGCCGTTTCCAGATCGCCACGGTCAACCCGGACGGGTCCGACCGGCGGATCGTCACCTCGGAGGGCTCCAACGAGGAGCCGAGCTGGGCGCCCGACGGCCGCCACCTCGTGTTCCGCTCCACGAGGGAGGGTTATCACGCCCTCTGGGTGTACGACACGGTGACCGGCAGCATCCGGCGACTGGTGGCGAACCACGTCGATCAGACGCCGGACTGGTCGCCCTCGCTGGGAGGCGGCGATGCCCCCTGAGGACAGTTGGCAGGCGGGTTCCCGGCGCGTAGCTTGAAGGCCGGGCGCCGCCGACCGGAAGCGTCCCGCCCCCGAGCCCCGACCGACCGGCAAGGAACCTGAGATCCAGCAAGGAGCCATCCCGATGCGATCGAGCCTATTCTTCTCCGTCGTCGTGCTCTTGATGACCGCGCTCACGGCGTGCGGCGGTCGTCAGGCTCCCCCACCCGAGCCCGACGCCGACGCGGATTCGGCCGCACGGGCGCGCGCCGACTCGATCGCCCGCGCCGACTCGATCCAGAGGGCCCGCGAGCGCGCGGCGGCGGCCGCCGACCTGTGCGAGCGGGCGCAGCAGGCGGTGGCGGACGGCAACTACTCCGAGGCGCGCGAGCTCTACCGGCGCGCGGCGAGCGAGTATCCCGATTCGGAGTGCGCCGGGCAGGCGGAGACCGCGATCTCGCGGATCGACCGCATCGAGATCGTGCGCGCGCGGGTCCACTTCGAGTTCGACAGGTCGGCCATCACGGACGAGGCCGCCGAGGTGCTCCGGCGCAAGGCCGAGGTGCTCCGCGACCATCCGGGGGTCCGGCTGGTGATCGAGGGCCACTGCGACGAGCGGGGCTCCAACGAGTACAACATGGCCCTCGGCCAGCGGCGGGCGAATTCGGCGCGGCAGTACCTGCTCGAGCTCGGCGTGCCCGAGGAGTCGATCGTCCGGACGGTGAGCTACGGGGAGGAGCGCCCCCTCGTGGACCGCTCGACCGAGCAGGCCTGGGCCCAGAACCGGCGTGCGGAGTTCACGATCCAGGAGATGGGCGATCTCTAGCGACCGCGGGAGGCCGAGCGTGCGCACACTCCGACTGGCGGTCCTGGCCGTGCCGGCGGTGCTCCTCGTCACGGGGTGCGCCGGCCGCGGCGACCTCGAGGAGATGGAGCAGACGCTGATCGCCGAGTTCCGCGAGGTGAACGCCCGGCAGGACTCGCTGGATGCGGAGCTCGAACGGCTTCGCACCGCTCTCATGGAGGGCCTCGAGTCGCGGGAGGGCGAGGCCTTCGCGGGCCGCGGCGAGCTGCTCCGCCGCCTCGAGAGCCTCGAGCAGCAGATCAGCCGGGTCGGCGCCCTGGCGGGCCAGAACCAGCAGCTGCTGACCCGGATCAGCGAGCGGTCCGGCTCGGAACGGGGCGCCCCCTCCGCCGCGCCCGGAGCGGTGGAGGCCGGCCCCGACACCGCGGCCGAGGGCGGCGGAGAGGCCGGAGCAGGTGGCGAAGCGGGCGGGATGGACGACCCGAGCGCGCTCTACCAGGCGTCGCTCCAGCAGTACCGACGCGGATCGTACGAGACGGCCCGGACGGGGCTGGAGCAGTTCCTGTCGCGATTCCCGGATCACGACCTCGCGCCGGACGCGCAGTTCTACGTCGCCGAGACCCACGCGGAGGCCGGCGAGCCGCGGGCGGCGCTCGATGCGTACGGACGCGTGGTGGAGCTCTTCCCGGATTCACGGCGCGCCGCGTCGGCGCTCTACAAGAGCGGCCTCCTCGAGCTGGAGCGCGGCAACGTCGGCGACGCCCGGGTCTTCTTCAACCGCGTCGTGAGCGGCTATCCCGACAGCGACGAGGCGGCCCTGGCGCGCGACCAGCTCGATCGGCTCGAAGGGGGAGGGTGACCTTCCGCATCCCCGCTCTCTCCTAGTCCCTTGCGCTGTCCCAGCTGCGAGGGCACCGAGAGCCGCGTGGTGGATTCGCGGCTGAGCCGGGAGGGCCGGGCCGTCCGCCGGCGTCGGGAGTGCGCCGACTGCGGCCACCGCTTCACGACCTACGAGGAGGTGGAGCGGGAGCCCCTCACGGTCCGCAAGGCGGACGGCTCCAGCGAGCCCTTCGAGCGCGCCAAACTGCTCCGCAGCCTCCAGATCGCGTGCGCCAAGCGCCCCGTCTCGCGCGACCAGATCGAGTCCATCCTGGACGCGATCGAGGGTGAGCTGCAGTCGGCGGGCGAGCGCGAGGTGGCCAGCGAGCGGATCGGCGAGCTCGTCATGCGGTGGCTCCGCGGCGCCGACCAGGTGGCCTACGTGCGGTACGCCTCCGTGTATCGGGACTTCCAGGACACCACCGAGTTCATGGAGGAGGTTCGCGAGCTGGTGCGCCGGGCCGGCTACGAGGCCCCCGGCCAGCGCGACCTCTTCGGGGGTGAGGACGAGGAGGAGGGAGGGTGACGGCCGCGGACGCGTCGGAGATGCCCTTCCTCGATCACCTGGACGAGCTGCGCAGCCGGCTCATCCGTTGCCTCGTGGCGCTGGGCGTCGCCTCGGTGCTCGGCTTCTTCCTCGTGACCGAGCTCGAGCTCATCCGTCTGCTCGAAGCCCCCATCCTGGACCTGATCCCCGGGGATCGGCTCCTGTTCACGAACCCCACCACCCCGGTCGTGGTCACCTTCAAGCTGGCGTTCGTCGCGGGGATCGTGCTGGCCCTGCCCGTGCTGTTCTACCAGGCGTGGGCCTTCTTCTCGCCGGCCCTGCTGGAGGAGGAGCGGAAGTACGTCATTCCGGGTCTCTGGGTGGGCTTCCTGCTCTTCCTGGCGGGCCTCGCCATGGCCTACTTCGTCGTGCTGCCCCTGGGGCTGGAGTTCCTGCTGAACTTCCAGTCCGGGAGCCTGGAGCCGATCATCACGGTGGACGAGTACCTGAGCTTCGCCACGCGCATGCTGCTCGCGTTCGGCCTCATCTTCGAGATGCCGGTCGTCCTGGTGCTCCTCTCGCTGGTGGGCGTCGTCGACGCGGACGGCCTGCGCCGGTACCGACGGCACGGCCTGGTGGCCATCGCCCTGGTCGCGGCGGTCCTCACGCCCGCCGACGTCGGCACGATGCTGCTGATGATGGCGCCGATGGTGATCCTGTACGAGGCGTCGATCTGGCTGGTCGTGCTGGTCGACCGGGGCCGCGGGCGTCGGAGCGCGGAGGACGTCCCGTGAGGCGCGCCGGCCTCGCCGGCGGGCTCCTCGCCGCCGCGCTGCTCCTCCCGGCGGCGACGCCCGCCCTCGGCCAGGAGGAGGGCCCGCCGGCCGACACGGCCGCCGCCGACACCCTGCGGCGCCCCGCGGACACGCTGCCGGGGGATACGCTTCCGGGCGACACGCTCCCCGGGACGCCGGCGGACACGACGCGCCCCTCCGCCCGGGAGATCCGGGAGGGGCTGGCCGGGGGGGCGTTCCCGGAGGAGGACTCGGTGTTCCGGTCCCTCGCGGAGATGGAGGGCTACCGGGCCGTCCAGTATCGGGCGAAGGAGGTGGTCCTCGAGGTGCCGGACCGGATCGTCCGGCTGCGCGACTCCGCCCAGGTCAACTACGGGGACGCGGCGATCCGGTCGGACTCGATCGTCTACCGCTCCCGACTGCAGTTCATGGCCGCGCGCGGCCACATACGGCTCGTCAGCCCGGAGCAGCGCGAGCTCTCGACCGACTCGGTGCTCTACTACGACGTGTCGAACCTCAAGGGGACGGTCTTCGACGCGCAGACGAGCTTCGCCCAGGGGGGCACGACCTGGAACGTGCGGGGCGACGCGATCCCGGTCGGCCAGAACACCCTCTACGTGGAGACGGGCTCGTTCAGCTCCTGCACGCTGGAGGAGCCCCACTACTACTTCCGCGCGAACCAGATCAAGATGGTCACCCAGGACGTGATCGTCGCCTGGCCGGTCGTCCTCTACATCAGCGACGTCCCGGTCTTCTGGCTTCCCTTCTTCGCCCAGGACATCCGGCCCGACCGCCGGAGCGGCATCGTGCCGCCGCGCTTCGGATTCAACACGGTGGTCTCGCTCCAGGACAACCCGCAGCGGCAGGTCACCGGGGGCGGGTTCTACTGGGCGATCGACCGCTTCATGGACGCCCGCTTCACCGCCGACTGGTACGCCGGCCGGTGGACGGAGCTGATCGGCGACTTCCGATACCGCTTCCTCAAGGACTTCATCGAGGGGAGCGTGCGCGTGGGCCGCCAGTTCTCGCACCAGCCGAACCGGGGCGACAACCTGCGGGTCGAGTTCGACCACGAGCAGCGGCTCACGCCGAGCACCCGCTTGTCGGCGGACGGACGGTTCGTGCAGAGCGAGGAGCTGCTGCGCGAGCGCTCCTTCGACCCGACCGAGCAGACCCAGACGATCGACTCCAACGTCGGGATCCAGCACAACGCCGACTTCGCGAGCGTGTCGCTGAGCGGCCGGCGCCAGCAGTTCCTGGGCACCGAGGGCCGGGTCGACCTCACGCTCCCGTCGCTGAACGTGAACTTCTCGCCGGTGACGCTCTTCGAGGCGCCCCGCAACCGGGCGGGCCCGTTCAACAACCTGACCTGGAACGCGAGCGCGAACTTCAGCCGCCGAACGCGGGTGAACGACCGGGCGGACGACCGGCAGGTGCTGAACGGCAGGCTCGACCAGTCGCTGAGCCTCGGGCGGCTCCAGATCTCGACCAGCGGCGCCTTCGACCAGACGGAGGTGGACCGGCTCAGGATCGTGCCGCCCGAGGACACCGCCTCCGCCGACACCGCCTTCGTCGCGCTGGACCCGACGCTGCGCACCTCGGCCACCTGGCAGACGCGGGCGGATTTCCAGATCGGCCTCTTCGGCAACACCACGCTCAGCCCGGGCGTCGACCTCGACGGCGGCTGGTTCCGGGCGGACATCCCCCCCGACACGATCCGGGGCGACACCCTCCCGGACACGGACGGCCGCTTCGTGCAGACGCCGACCCGCTTCTCGGCGGGAGCCAACCTGAGCACGGACCTGTACGGGTTCTTCCCGGGATTCGGCCCCTTCGAGCGGATCCGCCACAAGATCTCGCCGCGGTTCAACTGGCGGTACCGGCCCGAGGTGACCCTCTCCGACACCGCCCTGGGGTCGATCGAGGGCTTCCCGGGCGGGACCGGCGCCGCGCAGAACGAGCTCACGATCTCGCTGAACCAGACCTTCGAGGCGAAGGTGGAGGAGGAGGCGCCGCCGGAGCCGGCGACGCCGGACACCCTGCCGGCGACGCCGGCCGACACCCTGGGCGCTCCCTCCGACGACACCCTCCCGGCCGGGGTGCGGTCCGACGACGAGCTCGCGGGCGTCGCCGGGGAGCCCGACACGCTGGCGGACGGGCGGGGGCCGCCCGGGGCCCGCTCGGGCACGGCGGATCGGAGCCGGTCGCAGGCCGCGTCGCAGACCGAGCGGAAGGTCACGCTGCTGGCGATCCGCAGCGACGCCCTCCGGTTCGACTTCGAGCGCGCCCGGATGGGCGAGCCCGTGCTGACCACCGACCGGTGGGGCAACAGCCTCACCTCCGACCTCCTGCGCGGGATCAGCATCAACGTCACCCACGACCTGTTCGAGGGCACCGGACAGGAGCGGGAGTTCAGCCCGTTCCTCTCCCAGGTCAACGCCTCGTTCAGCCTGCGCTCCGGCCAGGGGATCGGGGACCTCTTCGGGCTCGGCGGCCAGGGGGGAGGCGCGGCCACGCCCCGCCGGCGGCCCTCGGCGGGCTTCCAGCGCGACGAGTTCGAGCGCCGCGACGGCGCCGCGGGCGGCTGGAACCTGAGCATGGGCTACTCGCTGTCGCGCTCGCGGCAAGGCGAGCAGGTCGGCACCTCCGAGACCAGCCAGAACCTCAACTGGAACCTGAGCCTCGAGCCGACGCCGAACTGGAGCATGCGGTGGAGCACCAGCTACAACATCACCGACCAGAGCTTCGGCTCGCAGTCCGTCTCCCTCACCCGGGACCTGCACCGGTGGCGGGCGGAATTCGACTTTCGCCAGGCGCCGAGCGGGAACTTCTATTTCTCCCTGGTCGTCCGCCTCACCGACGCGCCCGACCTCAAGGTGCCCTACGAGCAGTCCAGCCGGTGAGCCGCCCCTGTCGCCGCCGGGCTCGCTGCGCGGCACCGCCGGGCGCTTTGACACCGTCGGCGCGGGACCCCTAGCTTGGGCGCCGTCCCTCGCACCCCCCTCTCCCCCGATCACGGCGCGCATGCTCGAGGCCGCACCTCCCGCCCTCCAGACGCTGCAGGAGCCCGTGGCCGATCGGCTCCGGGAGGTCCGGGAGCACGTCGCCGCGATGGTGCCCCCGGACTTCGACGCCCTCGCAGAGGTGACCGACTACCTCCTCGAGACCCGGGGAAAGCTCCTCCGCCCGACGCTCCTCCTCCTGGCGAACGAGGTCGGCGGCCGCAGGAGCGATGCGGCGGTGCCGCTGGCCGCAGTCGTCGAGCTGATCCACGTGGCGACACTCGTGCACGACGACGCGGTCGACCACTCGGCGAAGCGGCGCGGGATGCCGACGGTCAACGCTCGATGGACCCACCAGGTGGCGATCATCCTGGGGGACTACCTGTATTCGCGGGCTGTGATGGAGTCCGCGCGGGTGGGCGACGTGGAGGCGATCGCGCTGCTCTCCCGGGCCGCGAACCGGATGACCGTCGGCGAGATGCGGCAGCTCACCTCGCACGACGCGCTCGACTTCGGCCGGGAGGACTACTTCCTGCTCTGCGAGTGCAAGACGGCCTCGCTCATGGCGACGGCCTGCGAGCTGGGCGCGCTCGTCGGCGAGCCGGCGCACCGGGAGCCGATGCGCCGCTTCGGCTTCGAGCTCGGCATGGCGTTCCAGGTGACCGACGATCTGCTCGACTACGCCTCGAGCGCGAGCGTGACCGGCAAGCCGACGGGTCAGGACCTGCGCGAGCACAAGGTCACGCTGCCGCTGATCGCGGCGCTCCCGCGGATGGACGAGCGCGAGCGCGCCGAGGTCCGGCGGCTGTTCGACGCCGTGGAGCCCGAGGAGCCGCTGGTGGAGCGGGTGCGGTCGATCGTGGAGCGACGCGGTGGCCTGGATCACGCGCGGCGGGAGGCCGAGGAGCGGGTCGCCCGGGCCCGGGAGGAGCTGGCGGGACTGCCCCCGGGGGACGCCGTCGAGGCCCTCGATGCGGCAGCCGAGTTCGTGGCCCAGCGACGTCGCTGAGCCGGGAGACAGCGTCACACGAGAGCGAACACCATGGAATTCGAGGGTAGGAGAAAGCAATCGGGACGGCGGATCGTCCTGATCGTGGCCGGCGGCCTGGTCGTCGGGGCGCTGCTGACCGAGCTGGTGGCGTTCGCGTTGCCCTCCAGCGCCGCACGGCAGTTCTTCGTCACCACCGTGTCGGCCTCGCTGGGCCCGGTCGCGGTGGACCTGCAGGTGATCGCGCTGACCCTCGGTCCGCTGCTGATCCGCGTGAACGTGCTCAGCGTCGTCGGCGTAGTGCTGGTCGCCTGGTTCGCCCGCTCGCTGCTCTGAAGGCCCTCTCGAGGGAGGACGTACGATGTTCGGCCTGGGAATCTGGGAGCTGCTGCTGATCCTCCTGATCGTGCTGTTCTTCTTCGGAGCGAAGCGGCTCCCGGAGATCGGCAGCTCGCTGGGGAAGGGCATTCGGGAGTTCAAGGACTCGATCGACGAGGTGGACGGCGGGGACCGCCGCGACGAGATCTCCTCCCCCGGCGAGGAGGACGACCGGACGCGCTGAGGACCGTCCGGTCCGTGCGGTCAGGAGGTCGCGGCGCGCTCCTGACCGCTGCCGACCTGGTCGCGGAGGTCCCGCACCGTGGCCTCTTCGCGCAACGCCTGCAGCCAGCGCTGGACGTGCTGCTGGCGGAGCTGCCGCTCGAGCTGCTGACGGAGCTGGCCCTGTACGGCGGCGAACCCCGTGCTGTCGGGGCTGCTCCGCTCCACCAGCTCGACCACGGCCAGCCGCTGCCCCCCCGCCGCGAGCGGCCCGGCCATCTCGCCGGGATCGAGGCCGAAGGCGGCGCCGATCGCCTCCGTGCGCTGACCGAGCCCCTCCACGAACTCGCTCCGGGTGAAGGGGCCCGCTCGGCGGATCTCCCAGCCCCGGTCCTCGGCCAGCGCCTCGAGCCCCTCGCCGGGTCCCAGGGCTCGCACGGCCGACGCGAGCTCCTCCCGCGCCCGAGACGCGCGTTGCTCGGACGCCAGCCGGCGCCGGATCTCGTCGCGGACCTCCTCCAGCGGGCGCGTGCCGCCCTCGAGGCGGTCCTCCAGCTCCATGATGTGGTAACCGGCGGCGTTCTCGAAGAACTGGCTGAGGTCCCCGACCCGCGTCTGCTCCTCGTGGGCCCAGCGGACGGCCACCCCGAGCCCGCCGGCGCCGGGGACGAACTCCGAGCCCTCCTCGAGCCGGAGGTCCGACCGCAATCGGAGGCCCATCGAATCGGCCGCGGCGTCGAGGTCGGCGCGCAGGGCGTACCCCTCGAGCGTGTCCATGCGCGCGAAGAGGACGTCCTCGCCCTCGGTCGACAGCGCGATCGGCACCAGGACCTGGGCGAAGTCGGCCGTCTCGCCGTCCCGCCGGTCGACCTCGACCAGGTGGAAGCCGGAGGGGCTGGTCACCGGCCCGACCAGCTCGCCGACGGGCGCCGAGAAGACCGCCTCGCTCAGGGGCCCGATCAGGTCCTCGGGCGTCACGCCCGTCATGCTGGCGGCCCGGAGCCCGCCGGCAGCGGACTGGGAGATCTGCTCGACGAGCTGGTCGAAGGTCGTGTCGCTCCCCGCGACGATCGAGCGCAGCGAGTCCACGCGGGCCCGCGCCCGGGCGGAGTCCTCGGGCGAGGGCTGGGCGTCCAGGCTGATCATGTCGACCACCGCGGTGGGGGGGCGCTCGAACTCGTCCCGGTGGTCGCGATAGTAGGAGCGGATCTCCTCGTCGGTGACCCGGACCGCCGTGTCCGCCAGGAGCTGGTCCGCCGTCACGCTCACGAATCGGACGGTGGCCGTCTCGTTGCGCTCCCGCCAGACCCGCAGCAGGTCCTCACGGGTCACGGTCACCTCGTCGGCGACGAGCCGCTCCAGCTTCACGCGGGGCAGCGTCTGCCGGTAGTAGCTCTCGATCTGCACCAGCAGGCTCTCGTCGACGTTCGGGTTGGAGAAGAAGTCGCGGTACTTCTGGTAGTCGAACTGGCCGTCCGTCTGGAAGGCCGGATGGTCGCGCAGCGACGGGGGCGGAGAACTCCGGAACGCCTGCCGGATCTCGCTCTCCGTGGCCCGCAGGCCCAGCCGATCGAGCTCCTGCTCAACGAGACGCTGGTTGATCATCTGCTCCCACGCCTGCTCCTCGGCGCGGTGGAGCTGCTCGTCGGTGAGCGCGCCCTGGGCCTGCTGCCGCGTCTGGGCCAGCCGGTTCTCGCGGAAGCGGCTCCACTCGGCGAAGTGGATCTGCTCCCCGTTGACGACCCCCACCACCGGGTTGGCCGCGGCGCCCTGCGCCCCCTGGCCGCTCTGGACCCAGTCGAGCACGAGCCACGCGATGAAGGCCACCGTGGCGATGAGCATGATCCACTTCGTGTTCTCGCGCATCTGGCGCATGACCATCGTGCCGGTCGCTCCTGCCTGTCGGGTCGTGTAGGGGCTCGTCGGGGGGAGGCGCTTCGATCCGGTCGCGGCCGGGATGAGCCGGCTCCGGCGGCCGCCAAGCTAGGAGCGCGTTCCGGGCCCGGCAACCGCGTTGACAGTCTCGAACGGGGCCGGTTACCTTCGATCTTCCCTGCGTTCCGGGCCCCTCTGCCTCCACCGCCGCGGCTTCTCGCCATGGAATCCAACCCGCACATCGACCGAGAGATCCGGCGGCTCGAGGAGCAGTACTCCTTCCGTCCGGACAGCCTGGTGTTCGGACGGCTGGCCGACCTGCATCGGAAGGCCGGGAACCCCGACCGTGCGCTCGCGATCCTCGAGGAAGGGCTGAAGCGGCATCCCCGGTACCTGAGCGCGCACGTCGTCCGGGCGCGCTGCCTCCGCGCGCTCGACCGCGGCGAGCGGGCCCGGGAAGCGTTCGAGCAGGTGCTGCGGCTCGACGGGCACAACCCGGTCGCGCTCCGGTCGCTGGCCGAGCTGGCCCTGGAGCGCGGCGAGACGGAGCAGGCGCGGCGCCACCTCGAGGCCCTGCTCCAGGCGGACCCCAGCGACGAGGAAGCGCATCGGATGCTGTCCGAGATGGTTGACGAGGAGGAGCCGGCTCCCGAGGACGGGACGGGCGAGGACGTCGACGAGCTCCGGGAGCAGGTCGAGGAGCTCGATCTCTCCGAGCCGTCGCCCTCGAGCGAGGGGGAGGACCTCGCGACCCGGACGCTGGCGGGGCTCTACGAGGAGCAGGGCTTCTATCGCGAGGCGGTCCAGATGTACGAGCGCCTGCTCGAGGAGGGCACGGAGGCCCCGGAGATCCGGGAACGGCTCTCGCGGGCTCGCGAGGCGCTCGAGGAGGCGGGCGGAGGCTCCGCCGCGGAAGACGCGCCGAGGCCGGAGCCGCCCGAGCCCGAGCGCGCGGAGCCCGACGCCTCGGCCGACGGCCCGGCCCCCTCGGCGGAGGGGGGGACGCCGGCGGCGCCCCCGGAGGAACGACGGCCGACTGCCGCCGAGCACGTGAGGGCCCTCCTCCGGGGGGAGGCGGGTCGCGAGGACGGCGAGGCGGTCCGGGGGGCGAGGGCGTGAGCGGCGGCCCCACCGTGGGTGTGGTCCACGGCCCCAACCTGAACCTGCTGGGCCGCCGCGAGCCCGAGCACTACGGACGGGCGACCCTCGCCGAGGTCGACGCCGCGATCGAACGTCGCGCGGAGCGGGCGGGCGCCCGCGTCGCGACCTTCCAGTCCAACTCCGAGGGCGAGCTCGTGGACTGGATCCAGGAGCGCTCCGCCGAGGTCGACGGATGGCTGGTGAACGCCGGGGCGCTGACGCACACCAGCGTCGCGCTCCGGGACGCGCTGGTCGCCTCCGAGCGACCCTTCGTGGAGGTCCACCTCTCGAACGTCTTCGCCCGGGAGCCCTTCCGACACACCTCCCGCCTGGCCGACGCGGCCGTGGGAGTCGTGTGCGGCTTCCGGGCACGGAGCTACGAGCTGGCGCTCGAGGGGCTGCTCGCCCGCCTCGCCGACGGAGCGTGACGGCCGGAGCCTCCGGGCGACGCCCCCGCGCCCGTCGCCTGGAGCGCCTCGAGGAGCGCCTCGGCGAGGCCGGGGTCGACGCCCTCCTCGTCTCCCATCTGCCCAACGTCCGCTACCTGTCGGGCTTCACGGGCTCGACGGGCTTCCTCCTGGCGGGGGGCGGATCGACGACCCTCCTGGTGGACGGACGCTACGAGGAGCAGGCGTCCGGGGAGGCGGATCCGACGGTCGAGGTCGTCGTCGTGCGCGACGGCCTGGTCGCGGCCGTGGCCGCGGCGGTCTCGGCGAGGGGTCCCCTCCGCGTGGGGCTCGAGGCCGAGCACGTGTCGCTGCGCCAGCGAGAGCGGCTCGTGGAGGAGGCCGCGGGGTCGGACTGGTCCGAGACCACCGGGGTCGTGGAGGCCCTCAGGGCGGTCAAGGACCGTGGCGAGCTGGAGCGGATCGCGCGCGCCGCGAGCATCGCGTCCGGGGCGTGGGAGGGCTTCCTCGGGGCGGTCGAGGAGGGTCGGACCGAGCGCGAGCTGGCCGGGGAGCTCGAGTACCGGCTGCGGCGGGCCGGCTCCGAGGATCGTCCCTTCCCCTCGATCGTCGCGGCGGGCGAGCGCTCGGCCCTGCCGCACGCGAGCCCCTCCGGTCGCCCGGTCCGCGAGGGCGACCTCCTGCTCGCCGACTTCGGAGCGACGGTGGAAGGGTACGTGTCCGATCTCACCCGCTGCGCCGTGCTGGGGACCGCCGAGCCCTGGCAGCGTGAGGCGCACGGGGCGGTGGACGCGGCCCGGGCGGCGGCCGTGGCGGCGGTGGCGCCCGGCGAGGCGGCGGCGGACGTGGACGGCGTCGTGCGCGACCGGCTGGAGGCGGACGGCTACCTCGACGCTTTCGAGCACTCCACGGGCCACGGGATCGGCCTCGAGGTGCACGAGGGGCCCAGCCTGTCGCGCCACTCGGACGAGATCTTGCGCGCGGGCAACGTGGTGACGATCGAGCCGGGCGTATATCTTCGCGGGCGGGGCGGGATTCGGCTGGAGGACGACGTCGTGGTACGAGAGGGTGGTGCGCGTGTCCTCACGACGGCCGATCGCGCCCTCCGAGAGCTCTGACCTTCGACCGATCCTGCGACGATGGCCGACACCTCCGACTTTCGCACCGGCATGGTCCTCGAGCTCGAAGGGGAGATGTTCGAGATCCTCGACTTCCAGCACGTCAAGCCGGGGAAGGGGCAGGCGTTCGTCCGCACGAGGATCAAGAACGTCATGTCGGGTAACGTCTTCCAGAGGACCTTCCGCGCCGGCGAGAAGGTCGACGAAGTCCGCCTGGTCCGGCGGCCCTACCAGTTCAGCTACGAGGACGGGGACCTCTACTATTTCATGGACCTCGAGACGTACGAGATGAACCCGCTCTCGGCGGAGGCGATCGGGCAGGACCAGCTCCGCTATCTCCGGGAGAACATGGAGGTGACCGGCGTGACGCGAGACGGGGAGATTCTCTCGATCGAGCTGCCGCAGTTCGTGGAGCTCGAGGTCGTGGACACCCGCCCGGGGGTGAAGGGGGACACGGCCCAGGGCGGCACCAAGCCGGCCGAGCTCGCCTCGGGCGCGGTGGTGCAGGTCCCGCTGTTCATCGACGAGGGGGACGTCGTGCGGGTGGACCGCACCGAGGACAAGTACCTGGAGAGGGTGTCCGAATGATCGATCTCGACTGGATCCGCAAGCTGATCGAGCTGGTGGACGAGTCCGACATCGACGCGCTCGAGGTGTCGCGCTTCGGAACGCGGGTGGAGATCCGGAAGTCGCCCCCGGTGGCGCCGGGCGCCTCGTCCGCTTCGGTGCCCCCCGGGCCGTCGCCGACGCCTCACGCCGACGACTCCGGAGGGACTGCGGGCGGCGGCGCTCCGACGACCGCGGCGCCGGGAGGGCAGGAAGGGGCGCCGGCCGCGGAGGCGGCCGAAGAGCTCCACGAGATCGAGTCGCCGATGGTGGGCACCTTCTACCGCGCTCCGGCCCCCGACGCGCCTCCCTACGTGGAGGTGGGCGATCGCGTGGAGAAGGGCCAGACGCTCTGCATCCTCGAGGCCATGAAGCTGATGAACGAGCTGGAAGCCGAGGTCGGAGGCGAGATCCGGGAGATCTGCATCCAGAACGCCGAGCCGGTGGAGTACGGGCAGGTGCTCTTCCGGATCGACACCGGCTGACCCCCGCGGCTCCCGCCGGACGCATGTTCCAGAAGGTCCTCATCGCCAACCGTGGCGAGATCGCGCTCCGCGTCATCCGGGCGTGCCGGGAGCTGGGCGTGCGCACGGTGGCGGTCTACTCGGAGGCCGACCGCGACTCGCTCCACGTCCGCTTCTCCGACGAGGACGTCTGCATCGGCCCGGCGCCGAGCCGTGAGAGCTACCTCAACGTGCCCCGCATCATCGCGGCCGCCGAGATCACCGGGGCCGAGGCGATCCACCCGGGCTACGGCTTCCTGGCGGAGAACGCGGAGTTCGCGGAGATCTGCGAGCGGTCGGGGTTCGTCTTCGTCGGGCCGGGGCCCGAGCAGATCCGCAGGATGGGGAACAAGGCCGAGGCGCGCCGGACGATGGAGGACGCGGGGGTCCCGGTCGTCCCGGGCACCGAGGGCCGGGTGGACGACCTCGAGGAGGCCCGGGAGGAGGCCGAGCGGATCGGCTTCCCCGTCATGATCAAGGCCGCGTCAGGGGGCGGCGGCAAGGGGATGCGGATCGCCCCCTCGCCCGAGGCGTTCGACGACGCGTTCTCGATGGCCCGGAGCGAGGCGGACGCCGCCTTCGGCGACCCCTCGGTCTACCTCGAGAAGTTCGTCGAGGACCCGCGCCACGTCGAGATCCAGATCCTGTCCGATCGCCACGGGCGGGCCGCTCACCTCGGCGAGCGTGACTGCTCGGTCCAGAGGCGCCACCAGAAGCTGATCGAGGAGGCGCCGAGCCCGGCGCTCGACGACGACACCCGGCGCGCGATGGGCGAGGCCGCGATCCGGGGCGCCGACGCCATCGGCTACACCAACGCGGGGACGGTCGAGTTCCTCCTCGGGGCCGACGGCGCCTTCTACTTCATGGAGATGAACACGCGCATCCAGGTCGAGCACCCCGTCACCGAGTGGGTCACGGGCGTCGACCTGGTCCGCGAGCAGCTCCGGGTGGCCGCCGGCGAGGACGTCGAGATCGAGCAGCCCCCGGTGCTCGAGGGCCACGCCGTGGAGTGCCGCATCAACGCCGAGGATCCGGACGCCGACTTCCGTCCGACGCCGGGGACCATCACGGCCTTCCACGCGCCGGGCGGGCCCGGCATCCGGGTGGACACCCACGTCTACGCCGGCTATCGGGTGCCGCCCCACTACGACTCGCTGCTCGGGAAGCTGATCGTGTACGGCCGGGATCGCCGCCAGGCGCTCGAGCGCACCTACCACGCGCTCGACGAGTTCGTGATCGAGGGCGTCCCGACGACCATCCCGTTCCTGAAGCGAGTCATCCGCCATCCCGACTTCGAGGCCGGGAACGTGACCACGCGCTTCGTGGAGCACATGAAGGAGCGCGAGGCCGGGGAAGCGTGAGCGGCGAGCGGCGGCGGCTGGAGGCGCTCGGCGTCGGCCTGGCCGCCCTCGGCCTGCTGCTGGGCCTCGCGCTGGTGTCCGGCATGGCGACCGGGCCCGGCGAGGCGAACCTGATCGGCGCGGCCGGCGCGACGATCCACGGCGCGCTGTGGCGGGCGGTGGGCCCCGTCTCCCTTCTCGCGGTCGTGCCGCCGCTGGTGTGGGCCGGGAGCTGCTTCTCGCTCGCCGACCGCGAGACCGCGGTGCGGTGGAGCGTCCTCGCGGCGGGGGGCGCGCGCGGCCTCCCCGTGCTGATCTGGCTCCTCGGCGGGACCGAGGCGGGGGCGTGGTGGGGGCGCGTCGGCGGACGCGCCCTCGAGGCCGGCTTCGGCCGCGTCGGCAGCGCGCTCATCGTCGGGGCCGGACTGGTCGCCGTCTCGGTGCTCACGTTGGGCTGGTCGCCGGTCCGGGGGATGGGCGGGCTCGCCCGATCGACGGTGGCCGCGGGCCGCTGGGCCCGACGGGGGGCGGACCGCTCGGCCGCGGGGCTCCGGGGCGTGCTGGACCGGATCGCCGGCCGCCGCCCGACGGGCGGGAAGAACCCGTGGGAGTCGGCGGCGCGCGCGCGGAGCGAGCAGGAGCCCGAGGAGGCGCGAGCGGCGGAGGGGGCCGCCGACCCCTCCGCCTCCGACGAAGAGCCGGAGCCGGCCGAGGAGGCCTTCCCTCTCCCCGATCCCGGGGACCTCTCGCAGACCGAGCTCCCGCCGCTCGACCTGCTCTCCGTGCCGCGCAAGGCCTCCCGCGGGCTCAGCGAGCGGGAGCTCCGGGACCTCGGCGAGATCGTGATCGAGAAGCTGGAGAGCTTCCGGGTCGAGGGGGAGATCCAGGGCTGGACGACCGGCCCGGTGGTGACCCAGTTCGAGGTGGTCCCGGCCTCCGGCGTGAAGGTCGGCCAGATCGCCGCCCGCGCGGACGACCTCGCCCTCGCGCTCAAGGCTCCGTCGGTGCGCATCGTCGCACCCATCCCGGGGAAGGGCGCCGTCGGCGTCGAAGTGCCGAACCCGGAGCCCGAGGTCGTCTACCTGCGCGAGATCCTCGAGTCGGAGGCCTACTCCCGCTTCCGGGGTGCCCTCCCGCTCGCGCTGGGCCGCGACCTCGCCGGCGATCCCTACTGCACGGACCTGGCCCGCATGCCCCACCTGCTGATCGCCGGGGCCACCGGGTCGGGGAAGTCGGTGTGCATCAACACCATCATCACGAGCCTCATCTTCCGCTACGCGCCGCGCGAGCTGCGGCTCCTGATGATCGATCCGAAGATGGTGGAGCTCAGCGTCTACGAGGGCCTCCCCCACCTCCGCCACCCGGTCGTCACCGACAACCAGGAGGCGGCGTCCGTGCTCAAGTGGCTCAAGCACGAGATGAGCCGACGCTACGCCCTCCTTTCGGAGAACACGGCTCGCAGCCTCCCCGAGTTCAACCGCAAGGTGCGCGAGGGCAAGGAGATCTCCGTGCCGGACCGGTCCGAGGCCGAGTACGGTGACGGTGAGCTCCCCTACGTCGTCCTCCTCATAGACGAGCTGGCCGACCTGATGATGACCGTGCAGGGC
>CAZEUW010000017.1:0-20878 GCA_964515425.1 uncultured Gemmatimonadota bacterium
CCCGCTGGCTCGAGAACATCCGGGACTGGTGCATCAGCCGCCAGCTCTGGTGGGGCCACCGCATCCCGGTCTGGTATTGCCGGGGCGAGGACGGTTGCGGCGAGACCGTCGTGGCCGTCGAGGCGCCCGCGGCCTGTCCCGCGTGCGGGGGGGAGGTGGAGCAGGACCCCGACGTGCTGGACACCTGGTTCAGCTCCTGGTTGTGGCCCTTCAGCACGCTCGGCTGGCCCGACGAGACCGAGGACCTCCGGGTCTTCTATCCGACCGACACGCTGGTCACCAACGCGGACATCCTCTTCTTCTGGGTGGCGCGCATGGTGATGGCGGGGCTCGCCTTCCGCGACGAGCTCCCGTTCACGGACGTGGTGCTGAACGGCACCGTCAAGGATCATCGCGGCCGCCGCATGTCCAAGTCGCTCGGCAACGGCATCGATCCCATGGAGGTCGTGGACCGCTTCGGGGCGGACGCGATGCGCTGGACGCTGGTGCGAGGGGCCGCCCCGGGCGCCGACCTCCAGCTCAACTACCAGGACCTGGAGAGCACCTTCCGGCCCGGCCGGAACTTCGCGAACAAGATCTGGAACGCGGCCCGGTTCGCCCGCTCCACGCTGGAGCCGGACGACCTGGGTCGCGATCCGCGCGAGGAGGCGCTCGAGCTGGCGGACCGATGGATCCTGAGTCGGTTCCGGGCGGCCGTGAGCGAGGTGGATCGCGCCCTCGAGCGCTATCGGCTCGACGCGGCGGCGGAGGCCGCGCACGGGTTCGTGTGGGGCGAGTTCTGCGACTGGTACCTGGAGCTCGCCAAGCCTCGCCTCTACGGTGAGGAGGGGAAGGAGAGCCGGGACGCCGCGGCGGCGACCCTGTCCCGGGTGCTGGACGGCTGGCTGCGGCTGCTGCACCCGGTCATGCCCTTCATCACCGAGGAGCTCGCTCTCCGCCTGCCGGGGTCGGACCGCGACACCATCGTGCTCGGCCCGTGGCCCGCGCCCCCGGAGCGGTGGTCGGACGTCGCCGTAGAAGAGCGGATGCGCCAGCTCCAGGAGCTGATCGGGACCGTGCGCAACCTCCGCTCGGAGTATCGGATCCCGGACGGGACCGAGATCGATCTGCACCTGGGCTCGCTCTCGGACCCCCTGCGGGAGGCGCTCGACGCCGAGTCGCGCGGGGTCCGGGCGCTCGCCGACGTCGGGACGATCCGGACCGACGGGTCGAGCCCCGACGACGGGCCGGGGGCGAGGGCCGTCCTGCGGTCGGGCACGGAGCTGTACGTGCCGCTGTCGGGGGTCATCGACCTCGACCGCGAGCGGGAGCGGCTCCGTGACGAGCTCGAGCGCGTCGAGGGCCTCCTCGAGAGCTCCCGTCAGCGGCTCCGGAACGAGGACTTCCTCGAGAAGGCGCCCGCGGAGGTGGTGGAGCGCGAGCGCGAGAAGGAGGGATCGCTCGAGGAGCAGCGGGACAAGCTCGAGGAACAGCGGAATGCCCTGGCGAGGTCTGGCAGCCTCGGCTGAGCGGGAGCCGACACGGACGACGGGACGGCGGCGGCCGGCTCGCCGCTCCGGCGCCGGCGCCCTGCTCGCGGCGGCGATGGTCGTCGGCCTGGGGTGCGCGAAGGAGGAGCCTCCGCCCGGCGCCGAGCTCGACCAGACGCCGCCCCGGGTGCGGGACTTCCGGCCGGACTCGGGCAGCGTCCAGCCCGGGTTCGACGACGGCTTCCGGGTCCGATTCGACGAGCCGATCCAGGAGAACCGCGGGCTGATCCGCAACATGACGGCGTCGCCCGCCTACCGGTACACGATCTCGTTCGGCTTCTCCGAGTTCACGATCCGCCCGGAGGGCGGGTGGCGCTCCGCGGTCTATCGCTTCGCTTTCCCGCCTCCGTTCACCGACGTGCTCGGCAACCGGAGCTCGGACACGATCTCGGTCGTCTTCTCGACCGGTCCTCCCGTCACCGACACCCGGGTGGCCGGTCGGGTGCGGCGCCGCGCCACGGGCGAACCGGTGCGGGGTGGTCGGGCGGTGTTCCTGGCGCCGCCGCCCGACACCGTCCCGTACACGGCCGTCGCGGGCGGCGAGGGGATCTTCCGTCTGCCGTCGGTGCCGCCGGGCGCCTACACCGCCTATGGCTTCGAGGACCTGAACGGGAACCTCTCCCTCGACCGCGCCCTCGAGCCGCACGACTCGATCCGCTTCGCGCTCGAGGGCGACGCCGACAGCGTCCACCTGGAGCTGCTCCTGGTCGAGCCGGACACGACGCCTCCCGTGCTGCTGACGGCCCGGTCGCTCGACAGCACGAGCGTCGCGCTGGCCTTCGACGAACCGATCCGGGCCGAGGGCGGGCTGGAGCGTGCCGCGGTCACGGTCCGGCAGGTGGAGACGGCGGACACGGTGCCGGTGGTCGAGATCGTCCTCGCCCGGGACACCGCCGACGCGTCCGCGGCCGACACGACGGAGCCCGCACCCACCGGGCTCGGGATCCCCGATCGGGTCCCGGACGTCCAGGTGCTGCTGGCGCGACGCCTGACGCCCGAGCTGCCGACGGCGGTCACGGAGCCGCGTGCGCCGGAGGACTCGGCCGCCGACGTCGTCGCCCAGGCGGCGGGACCGGCCGCTCCGTCGGACACGGGGCTGGCCCTGCCGGACACGGTGGCGGTCGTGCGGCTCGCTCGGCCGCTCCGTGCCGGGTCCCGGTACCGTATAACGGCGCGCGGATTCGAGAATCTGCAGAAGTTGGCCGGCGGTGGGGACACGACGTTCGTGTACGTGCCCGGGGACGCCGCCGGCGACGCCCGGACGGACAGTGCGGCTCGGCCGGACTCGGCGGCCGCCCGGAGGACGTGGTGAGCCGCGATCCGCGGCGCGAGCTCCCGGCGGTCGATCGGCTCCTGGGCGACCGGCGCGTGGCCGCGTGGTCCGATCGATGGGGAGAGCGACACGTGAAGCGGGCGCTCCGCGCGACGCTGGCCAGCTACCGTGAGCGGCTGGGCGCGGGCGAGCTGGGGGACGCGCCGTCGCCGGAGTCGATCCTGGCGGACGCGTCGAAGCGGCTGCGGGCGTCGAGCCGGCCGTCGCTCCGGCCCGTCCTCAACGGTACCGGCGTGGTGCTGCACACGAACCTCGGCCGTGCTCCCCTCCCTCCGGAGGCGCTCGAGGCGATGGAGCGGATCGGTCGGGGCTACTCGAACCTGGAGTTCGACCTGGAGGACGGTGGGCGAGGCAGCCGCCACGTCCACTGCGTCGACCTGCTCCGCGAGCTGACCGGGGCCGCCGACGCGCTCGTGGTCAACAACAACGCGGCGGCGGTGGCGCTCGCGGTCAACGAACTGGCGCGGGGCCGGGAGGTGCTGGTCTCACGCGGGGAGATGGTCGAGATCGGCGGCTCGTTCCGCATTCCCGAGGTGGTGGAGCGCAGCGGGGCGCGCCTCCGCGGCGTCGGCACGACCAACCGGACTCGGCTCGAGGACTACCGCGACGCGATCGGCGAGGAGACGGGGGCCGTCCTGCGGGTCCACCCCTCCAACTACGCCGTCCGGGGGTTCGCCGAGCGGGTGGCGCTCGAGTCGCTCGTCGCGCTAGGCCGCGAGCACGCGGTGCCGGTCGTCCACGACCTCGGATCGGGGCTCCTGACGCCGGAGCCGCTCGAGTGCTTCCCCGCGGAACCCACCCCGTCCGGCTCGCTCGGGGCGGGATCGGACCTGGTCACCTGGAGCGGTGACAAGCTGCTGGGCGGGCCACAGGCCGGCCTGATCGCCGGATCGGAGCGGCTGGTCTCGCGGCTGCGCCGCAACCCGCTGCTGCGGGCGTTCCGGGTGGACAAGACGACGCTGGCCGCGCTCGAGGCGACGCTCCGTCTCTATCGCGACCCGGAGACGGCGGCGAGCCGGATTCCGGCGCTGGCGCGCCTGACCGAGTCGGCGGAATCGGTCCGGGATCGGGCCGAGCGCGCGCTCGCGGCGTCGGACCTCGTGGAAGACGCGGGGGTGACGGTCGAGCGGCTCGATTCGATGGTGGGCGGCGGCGCCTACCCGGAGCACCGGATTCCGTCGGCCGGCTGGGCGGTGAAGGGCGTCGCGGCCGACGCGCTGGACGCCCGGTGCCGGGAGGGCGATCCACCGCTGGTGGGACGCATCAGCGACGGTGCCTTCCGGGTGGACGTCCGAACCCTCGCGCCGGGCGAGGAGGAGACGGCCGCCCGCGTCCTCGCCGTGGCCGTCGCGGACGTGCGAAGTCGAGGAGCCTAGGGGAGGCGACGATGCGCTACGCAGCTGCGTTCATCGACAGGGACGGGACGATCAATCGCGACGCCGGATACGTGGACGACCCCGCCGACGTCGAGATCCTGCCGGGCTCCTCGGAAGCGATCGCGCTCCTCAACGCCCGCGGCATCCCCGTGGTGGTGGTCACCAACCAGTCGGGGGTGGGGCGCGGCCTCTACTCCGAGGGCGACTTCGAGGCGGTGCAGGGCGAGGTCGAGCGCCAGCTCGCGCTGCGCGGCTGCGCCCTGGACGCCGTCTACCGGTGCGTGCACGCGCCCTCCGAAGGCTGTGAATGTCGCAAGCCCGCGCTGGGGCTCTATCGGGAGGCGGCCGAGGACCTCGGGATCGACCTGGAGCGCTCGCTCTACGTCGGCGACAAGGTGTCCGACGTCGTGCCGGCCGTGAAGCTGGGGGGCACCGGCTTCCTTCTGCGGACCGGGGCCGTGATCGAGGTCGACGTCCCGGAGGGCGTCCATGTCGCCGACGACCTGCTCACCGCGGTCCGGCGGGCGCTGGAAGAGCCGGAGGAGGCCGGAGGGGCGTGAGCTCGCCGAAGCGGGTCGCGGTGCTGGCGTCGGGATCCGGCACCAACCTCCAGGCCCTGCTGGACCGCTTCCATGGCGGCGGAGGCCCGGCGGAGCCCCCGGCACGCGTCGTCCTGGTCGTCGGGAGCCGGGAGGGCATCGGGGCGCTGGATCGGGCGGAGGCGGCCGGCGTGGAAGGGCGCGTCCTCGCGGACCCCGATCCCGGCGGCGAGGCCCTCGCGGACCTGCTGCGGGGGGCGTCGACCGAGCTGGTGGTGCTCGCCGGGTACCTGCGGCTCGTTCCGCCCGAGGTCGTGGAGGCCTACCGGGGCCGGATGGTGAACGTCCATCCGGCCCTCCTCCCGGCCTTCGGTGGCGAGGGCATGTACGGTCTCGCCGTCCATCGGGCGGTGCTGGAGCGCGGGGCGCGGGTCACCGGCGTGACCGTCCATTTCGTCGACGAGCAGTACGACCAGGGGCCGATCGTCGCCCAGTGGCCCGTGCCGGTGCGGGAGGAGGACGACCCCGAGTCGCTGGCGGCCCGGGTGCTCCGCACGGAGCACCGGCTGCTGCCCGAGGTCGTCGCCGCCCTGGCGCGAGGGGAGGTGAGGCTCGACGACGAGGGGAGGGTACGGTGGCGGCGCCCGCGCTTCGACGGGGAGGCTTTTCGCCTCGCCTCGGGCGGGGAGGAGGTCCCCGACCGCGGACCCGGTTGACGCCGCGCGGCTCACGCCCAAGACTCGGACGACGGTTCCGCCCGCGACCGTCTCGCCGCTCGATCCGCACCGCCGCCGCTCACCTCCACGACCGGGACCCGAAGCCTGATGCCCACAGCGCTCCTCAGCGTCTCCGACAAGGACGGGATCGTCCATTTCGCTGCCCGTCTCGTGGAGCGCGGCTGGACGATCGTGTCCACCGGGGGGACCGCCCGCGAGCTGGAGGGCGCCGACGTCCCGGTGGTTTCGATCGAGGAGTTGACCGGCTTCCCGGAGACGATGGGCGGACGTGTCAAGACGCTCCATCCGGCCGTGCACGCCGGGATCCTGGCCCGGCGCAGCGTCTCCGACGACATGGAAGTCCTCGAGGAGCGTGGGCTCCGCCCGGTGGACATGGTCGCCGTCAACCTCTACCCCTTCCGCGAGACCGTCTCGCGGCCCGACGTGACGCTCGCCGCGGCGCTGGAGCAGATCGACATCGGAGGCCCCACGCTGCTGCGGGCGGCCGCGAAGAACCATCCCTTCGTATGGCCGGTGTGCGATCCCGCCGACTACGACGCGGTGCTCGAGGCCGTGGACGCGGAGGAGACGACCGGGCTGCGCCGCTCGCTCGCGGCGAAGGTCTACGCCCACACGGCCACCTACGACGCGGCCGTGGCGAGCTATCTCCGCGGCACGCTGCGCGAGGTCGACGACGACCAGGCCGTGTCCGGCGAGATGCTCTGGTCGCTCTCGCGCGTGCAGCGGCTCCGCTACGGGGAGAACCCCGACCAGGCGGGTGCGTTCTATCGGGAGGCGGCCGGCGAGAGCTGGGGGATCCCCGCGCTCCGCCAGCGCCACGGAAGGGAGCTGAGCTACAACAACCTGCTCGACGTGGACGGCGCCCTGGCGGCCATCGCCGCGTTCGGCGCCTCGGACCGGGCAGCGTGCGCGATCGTGAAGCACACGACGCCGGCCGGGCTCGCCGTCGGGCGCTCGCCGGTGGAGGCCTACGAGAAGGCGCTGGCCTGTGATCCGATGTCGGCGTTCGGGTCGGTGGTGGCGCTGAACCAGCCGGTCACGGAGGCCCTGGCCGAGGCGCTCGCGGAGCTGTTCGTCGAGTGCGTGGTCGCCCCCGGCTACGCGGCGGCCGCACTCCGGATCCTGCAGCAGAAGGAGAAGATCCGGATCCTCGAGCCGAGGGACGGCGCCGAGGCGCTCGCTCGACCGCGGGGCCACGTCCGACCGGGCCTGGAGGTCCGGGGGGTGATGGGAGGCCTCCTGGTGCAGTCTTCCCCCGAGCCGGTCGATCCGGACGGCCTGGCCGAGACGCCCGACGTCAGGGTGCCGACCGAGCGTCGACCCACGGAGGCGGAGTGGGCGGCGCTCGGATTCGCGTGGGCCGCGATCCAGTCGGTGAAATCCAACGCGATCGTGCTGGCGCGCGACGGCGCAACGATCGGGATCGGCGCCGGCCAGATGAGCCGGGTGGACGCGGTCGGCCTCGCCGTCCGGAAGGCTCGCCAGGCGGACCGGGATCCCGCCGGGTCGGTACTCGCCTCGGACGCCTTCTTCCCCTTCCGCGACGGCCTCGACGAGGCCGCCGAGGCCGGCATCGAGGCGGTCGTCCAGCCCGGCGGCTCGGTTCGGGACGACGAGGTGATCGAGGCCGCCGACGAGCACGGTCTGGCCATGGTGTTCACCGGCCGCCGCCTGTTCCGGCACTGACCCTCGTCCGACATCGGACGGGCGGGCTCGAGCACTTGCACTATTTTTCACTTGTGGCTTTCTTTCCTCCCGCGCCTCCGCGGTCGCGCGGGTGGATTCACACGGGCGGCCAGGGTACGCACGATCCCGCCGCCGCTCTCCACCACACGGGTCGCCCTTGAATCGAACGTCGACGAGACAGACCCGGCCGCGAGGGCGGGCGGTCGCCGTGCTGGCGCTTGTCGGCGCGGTCCTGCTGACCGGTTGCGGCGGTCCCTTCCCGCAGTCGTCGCTCGCCCCGGTCTCCGATTTCGCCCGGATGATCGACGACCTGTTCCGCTCGATCGTGTGGTGGGCGGCGCTGGTCTTCGTGGTGGTGGAGGGCGTGCTGATCTACACGCTGGTCCGGTACCGGGACCGGGGGGGCGACGACACGCCGGAGCCGGTGCACGGACACACTCTGCTCGAGATCGGCTGGACCCTGGCGCCGGCCGTGATCCTGGTGCTGATCGCCGTGCCCACCGTCCGCACGATCTGGCTGGTGGACAACCCTCCACGGCAGGCCGACCCGCTGCAGGTCGAGGTGGTCGGCCATCAGTGGTGGTGGGAGTTCGACTACCCGGGCCTCGACGTGACGACGGCCAACGAGCTGCACGTACCGGTGGGGCGCACGGTCGAGCTGAGCCTGCGCTCGGCGGACGTGATCCACTCGTTCTGGGTGCCCCGGCTGGGCGGGAAGCGCGACGTGAACCCGGGGGAGCGCACCGGCCTCTGGTTCACGGTGGACTCGGCGGGGCGCTACGAGGGCCAGTGCGCCGAGTTCTGCGGCACCTCCCACGCCCTCATGCGGATGCAGGTCGTGGCCCAGCCGCCCGAGGCGTTCCGCGACTGGGTGGAGCGCCAGCGCCAGCCGGCGTCCGCGCCGGAGTCGGAGATGGCGAGGCGAGGCCGGGAGGCGTTCGTGAACCACGCCTGCATCAGCTGCCACACCGTCGACGGGACGATCGCCCGCGGGACCATCGGGCCCGATTTGACGCACGTCGCCGGCCGCGATGAGATCGCCGCGGGCGTGCTCCCGAACGACTCGGCGGCGATGGCGCGCTGGCTCGAGGATCCACAAGAGGTGAAGCCTGGCAATCTCATGCGCATACCCGATTTGAGCGACGAGACGATCGCCGAGCTCGTCGCCTATCTCCAGAGCCTCGACTGACCGGAAGGACCGGGGGAGCTCGCGCGATGGCGACGGCCGAGGTGGCACTCGATCCGGTGGGCGGCGACGTCCACGAGCCGTACTGGAAAGGGGGGGTGTGGTCCTGGCTCACCACCGTGGACCACAAGCGGATCGGGATCATGTACGGCGTCAGCGCCCTGTTCTTCTTCCTCCTGGGAGGGCTGGAGGCGCTGGTCATCCGGACCCAGCTCTTCTGGCCGGGAGCGTCGGTCATCAGCGCCGAGACGTACAACCAGATGTTCACGATGCACGGGACGACGATGATCTTCCTGGCGCTGATGCCGCTCAGCGCCGCCTTCTTCAACTTCGTCGTGCCGCTGCAGATCGGGGCGCGGGACGTGGCCTTCCCACGTCTCAACGCCTTCAGCTTCTGGACCTTCCTGGCGGGCGGGCTGCTGCTGAACGCCAGCTGGTTCTTCAGCGCGGCCCCGGACATGGGCTGGTTCGCCTACGCCCCGCTGACCTCGACCCAGTACTCGCCCGGTCTCCGCGTCGACTTCTGGGTGCTCAGCCTCCAGCTGCTGGGGGTCAGCTCGCTCGTAGCGGCGCTCAACTTCGCCGTCACGATCCTGAACCTCCGGGCGCCCGGCATGAAGCTGATGCGCATGCCGCTCTTCACCTGGATGACGCTGGTGACGTCCTTCCTCATGATCCTGGCCTTCCCGGCCATCACGGTGGGGCTGATCCTGCTGATGTTCGACCGGCTCTTCGACGCCAACTTCTTCAGCGTCGCTGCGGGCGGCACGCCGATCCTCTGGCAGCACCTGTTCTGGATCTTCGGCCACCCCGAGGTCTACATCCTCATCCTCCCGGCCTTCGGGATCATCTCGGACGTGCTCCCCACCTTCTCGAAGAAGCCGCTGTTCGGCTATCCGGTGGTGGTCTACTCGGGCGTGCTGATCGCCTTCATCGGGTTCGGGGTCTGGGCGCACCACATGTTCAGCGTCGGCATGGGGGCCGTGGCGAACTCGGTGTTCGGCGTCATGACGATGATCATCGCCGTCCCGACCGGCGTGAAGATCTTCAACTGGATCGCGACGATGTGGGGCGGCAAGCTGCGCTTCCGGACCCCGCTGCTCTTCTCGATCGGCCTCATCGCGATGTTCATCATCGGGGGCCTGAGCGGGGTCATGCACTCCTCGCCTCCGGCCGACCTCCAGCAGACCGACAGCTACTTCGTGGTGGCGCACCTCCACTACGTCCTGTTCGGGGGCTCGCTGTTCGGGCTGTTCGCCGGCATCTACTACTGGTTCCCGAAGGTGACCGGCCGGATGATGGACGAGACCCTCGGCAAGTGGCATTTCTGGACGATGCTGATCGCCTTCAACCTGACCTTCTTCCCGATGCACTTCCTCGGCCTCCTGGGCATGCCGAGGCGCACCTGGACCTACATGGACGACCTCGGCTTCGAGGTGATGAACCAGTACTCGACCGTCGGGGCCTTCCTGCTGGGCGGGTCGATTCTGATCTTCGTGTGGAACCTCGTCCGGAGTGCCCGGCGGGGAGAGGAGGCGCCGGCCAACCCCTGGGGCGCGCCCACGCTCGAGTGGACGATCTCCTCGCCGCCGCCCCACTACAACTACGCGGAGCTTCCGACCGTCACGCGGCGGGATCCGCTCTGGTCGGAGGGCGGCGTGGAGCTCGGCGACGCCGAGGAGGAGCCGGTGATGCCGAGCCCGTCCTCCCGTCCGCTCGTCACCTCGACCGGCCTGCTCGTGGTCGCGATCGGCGCCCTGACGCACCTCTGGATCGTCGCGGCCGGGATCGCGCTGACGCTGTACGGGATCTACAGCTGGTCCTACGAGCCCATCCATTGACGCACGCGGACGGGAGGGCGCCGTGAGCCACGGGGAGGCGACGCTGGATCACCACACCAGCACCGGCCTGTCCAGCCGGAAGATGCTCATGTGGGCCTTCATCGGGTCCGAGACGATGTTCTTCGGCACCCTGATCACGACCTACATGGTCTATCAGGGCCGGAACCTGACGGGCCCCTATCCGGCCGACCTGCTCAGCGTGCCCTTCATCACGGTCACCACCTTCGTCCTGCTGATGAGCAGCCTGATGATGGTGCTGGCGCTGAGCGCCGTGCAGCGGGGCGATCGCCGCTGGTCGAGGATCTGGATCTTCGCCACGGCCTTCCTGGGGCTGGTCTTCCTCGGGGGACAGGTCTACGAGTTCAACCACTTCTATCACGAGGGGCTGTCACTGAGCCGGAACCTCTTCGGCAGCACGTTCTTCGTGCTGACCGGCTTCCACGGGGCGCACGTCTCGGTCGGGGTGCTGTGGCTGCTGAGCCTCCTCGTGCAGCACCTGCGGGGGAAGGACGGGGAGGGCTTTACGATGACGGTGGAGATCACGGGCCTCTACTGGCACTTCGTCGACGTGGTGTGGATCGTCCTCTTCACGGTCATCTACCTCATGCAGCCGGGGGCATAGATGTCCGAGGGGACGGGAGCGGTCGGCGAGGGACACGGCGCGGCGGAGGAGCACGTCAGCAACCGCACGTACGTCGGCGTGGCGGCGATCCTGGCCGTGCTGACCGCGCTCGAGGTGATGGTGTTCTACATCCCGGCGCTGGAGCCGGTGCTCTACCCGATCCTGATCGTCATGATGGTGGCGAAGTTCGCGCTCGTCGCACTCTTCTTCATGCACCTGAAGTTCGACCACCACCTCTTCTCGTGGCTCTTCACCGGTCCTCTGCTGGTCTCGGTGGCGGTGGTGCTGGCCATGCTGGCGATCTTCGGGAAGCTGGTCGGCGGCGGAGGGGGCTAGGGAAGGGCGCTCCGTCGGCGTCAGGGCCGCCAGCGCCCACTGCGATGTCCCTCGGCGATCGCCCGCTCCACGACGTCCCGGAGGCTGGCGCCCAGTCGGTCGGCGGCCTCCTCGAGTCCGGCGAAGCGGACCTCCTCCCGCTCGAGACCGGAAGCCCCCTCGCGAACGAGCATCACCCGGACCGTCCCGTCCTCTTCCACCCGCCACGCGCCCCAGCGGATCGGGCGTCCCTCGTCGGTCACCGGGAGGCGCTCCTCCGTGCGGAGAGGACGCGCGCGACCTCCTCCGGGGAGAGGCCGACCGCTCGCCACAGGACGGCGAGGTGGTAGAGCAGGTCCGCCGACTCCTCGGCCAGCCGTCCCTCCCCGCCCTCCTCCCCGAGGGCCGCGACCAGGACCTCGACCGCCTCCTCGCCCACCTTTCGGGCGGGAACCGAGCGATCCGATGCGAGGAGCGAGGCGGTGTAGGAGCCCTCCGGGCGCTCGCGGTCGCGCTCGTCCACGATCCGGAGCATCGCCTCCAGGGCTCGGGTCAGGGAGGCGTCACCGTCCTCCCCCGGCTCCGGCGCCTCGACGTCGCGCTCCGGGCGGACCGCCGTCCCGGCCAGGAAACAGGCGTCGGCCCCGGTGTGGCAGACCGGGCCGTGGGCCACGGCCCGGACGAGGAGGGCGTCGTCGTCGCAGTCGGAGCGGACCTCGACCGCCTCCAGCCAGTTGCCGGAGCCGTCGCCCTTGCGCCACAGCTCGCGCCGGGAGCGGGACCAGAAGGTGACCCGCTCCTCGTCGAGCGTGCGCCGCAGCGCCTCCCGATTCATGTAGGCCAGCATGAGCACCCGCCCGTCCCGCGCCGACTGGACGACGGCGGGCACGAGGCCGGACTCGGGGTCGAAGCGGACCCGTTCCAGCAGCTCGCTCGCGTCGGTCGCGTCCCTCACGTCTCCCTCCTCGCGTCGCGCTCTTCGATCGCGCCGTCTGGGGCCGGCCCGAGGTCCGCTCCGGTCCAGGCTCCCGGGTCGCCGGGCGGCCGCACGGGGACCCCGGCGTCCCGCAGCCATCGCTTCAGCTCATCGATGGACAGCTCGCCGAAGTGGAAGAGCGACGCGGCCAGCGCGGCTCCGGCCCCCGCCTCGAACGCGTCCCGGAAGTGCGCCGGCTCACCTGCGCCGCCGGACGCCACGATCGGCACGTCCACGGCCCGCGCCGCGGCCCGGAGCAGCGGCAGGTCGTAGCCGTCACGGGTCCCGTCCCGGTCGATGGAGGTGAGCAGGATCTCGCCCGCTCCGAGCCCTGCGACCCGCGCCATCCACTCGACCGCGTCGAGGTCCGTCTCCTCCCGGCCGCCGCTGACCCGGACACCCCAGCCGGCACCGGGATCGTCGGGGTCCCGTCGGAGGGCGTCCACCGCGACCACGACGGCCTGCGAGCCGAACCGGCGCGCCGCCTCGGCCACGAGGGCGGGGCGGCGCACGGCCGCGGTGTTGATCGAGATCTTGTCCGCCCCCGCGTGGAGCACCGAGCGCATCCCCTCGACCGAGGAGAGGCCACCTCCGACCGTGAAGGGCACGAAGAGGCGGCGGGCCACCGACGCGGCGAGGTCGAGCGCCGTGGAGCGATCCTCCGGGGTGGCCGAGACGTCGAGGAAGACGAGCTCGTCGGCTCCCTGTCGGGCGTAGAGCGTCCCGAGCTCCGCCGGGTCCCCGGCGTCGCGGAGCTGCTCGAACCGCACCCCCTTGACGACCCGCCCGTCGCTGATGTCGAGGCAGGGCACCACGCGCGGGGCCAGCATCAGACGGCGCCTCGTCCACCATCGGAGGCGGCCTCGAGGGCTTCCCCCAGCGCCAGCGCGCCCGTGTAGAGGGCGCTCCCGACGACGACGCCGTGGGCGCCCGCGTCCCTCAGCGCCCGTACGTCCTCCGTTCGGGCGACTCCACCGGCCACCAGCGTTCGAAATCCCCGACCGACGACCTCGCTCGCCCCCTCCACGTCGGGCGCCGTCTCGGTCCCGTCGCGGAGGGTGTCGGTGTAGACCACCGTCTCCACGCCCAGCCCGGCGAGCGCGTCGAGGAATTCGTCGCGCTCCATCCCCGCGTCCTCCAGCCATCCCTCGATCACGACGTGCCCGTCCCGGACGTCCACGCCGGTCGCCACCCGCTCGGGACCCCACGCCTCCAGGAGACGAGCGACCCGCTCGGGCTCGCGGACCGCGGCGGTCCCGAGGATCACCCGCTCCACGCCCGCTTCGAGAGAGCGCTCGCCCTGCTCGGCGGTGCGGAGCCCGCCGCCGCACTGGAGCGGCACCTCGAGGTGCCGCCTCAGCGAGCGCACCACGTCGTCGTGGACCGGGCGTCCCTCGCGGGCGCCGTCGAGGTCGACGACGTGGACGCCGTCGGCCCCCGCGTCGGCGAAACGCTCGGCCACGGCGAGCGGGTCGCGCGCGTACTCGGTCGCCCGGTCGTAGCGTCCCCTGTACAGGCGGACGCAGCGCCCATCCAGCAGGTCGATCGCCGGCCAGACCTCCATCCTCACCGCTCCTCGCACGAAGCGCTGAAGTTGGCCAGGATTCGGAGGCCGGCCGTGCCGGACTTCTCGGGGTGGAACTGCAGGCCGGCCACCGAGCCGCGGCGGACCGCCGCCGGGAACGGCTCGCCGTAGGTGGCCGATCCCGCCACGCTCGGCTCGTCCACGACCGCCCGGTGCCCGTGCAGGAAGTAGAACCATTCCTCGCGCTCCAGCCCGCGGAAGAGCGGGTCCTCGCGCAGCCGCACCCGGTTCCAGCCGATCTGTGGCAGCCGCACCCCTGGCCGGAACCGTCGCGTTCGACCGGGGACGAGGCCCAGGCAGGCGACCGAGCCCCGCTCGCCCTCGTCGGAGGACTCGGTGAGGAGCTGCATCCCCAGGCAGACCCCCAGCAGGGGCACGGCCTGCGTCCGGAGCGGCTCGGCGAGCCCGCGGCGCTCGAGCTCCCGCATGGCGGTCTCGGCCGCGCCCACCCCGGGGAGGATCACCCCCGAGGCGCCCTCGAGCTGCTCCGGTCCGGCCGCGCGGCGATGATCGGCCCCGACGCGGTCCAGGGCGAGCTCGACGCTGCGGAGGTTGCCGGCGCCGTAGTCGACCAGCGCGATCACAGCGTGCCCTTCGTGGACGGGACGCGGTCGCCCAGCCGCGGGTCCCGCTCGATCGCGGCCCGCAGCGCCCGGCCGAGCCCCTTGAAGATCGCCTCGATCTTGTGGTGGTCGTTGCGGCCGTGCTCGACCGTGACGTGCAGCGTCGCCCCCAGGTGGTCGGTCAGGGCTCTCAGGAAGTCCTCCACCAGCTCCGTCGGCAGCTCGCCGACCCGATCCCGCCCGAACTCCGCCCGGAAGACGAGGTAGCTCCGGCCGCCGAGGTCGAGCGCCACCCGGGCCAGCGCCTCGTCCATCGGGAGGAGGAAGCCGTAGCGGCGGATTCCGCGCCGGTCGCCCAGGGCCTCGGACAGAGCCTGCCCCAGCACGATGCCGACGTCCTCGACGGTGTGGTGCTCGTCCACCTCGAGGTCGCCGTCGGCCTCGACCTCGAGGTCGACCAGGGCGTGCGCGGCGAGCAGCTCGAGCATGTGGTCGAGGAAGCCGATCCCGGTCTGGATGTGCGATCGACCGGCGCCCTCCAGCCGAACCGACACCCGGACGTCGGTCTCGCGGGTCGTCCGCTCCACGTCGCCCCTCCGACCCGGACCCTCGGGGCCGGTCACGGCGCGACCCCGAACGCGGCCCGCGCCTCGGCGACGCCCAGCGTGCCGACGCGGCGTCGACCTTCGAACAGGGCGAGCTCCTCCCAGCCGGCGCGGGCCGCCGCCGCGAGGGTCTCGGCCAGCCCCCGGGCCACGTGCTCCGGCCGGTGGCTGTCGGCGCCGACGGTGAGAAAGGGCACGCCCGTCTCCCGGGCCCAGGCGAGGATCGTCTCGTGCGGATAGGGCCGTCCCGGCCCCTGGGCCAGGCCCGACGCGTTGGCCTCGATCCCCACGCCGCGCTCCGCGGCGCTCGCGAGGACGGCGCGGACGAGCTCCTCGTGCCGCTCCGGCCGCCAGGGGCCGTAGTGGCCGTGTCCGTAGCGCGTGATCAGGTCCAGGTGCCCGAGCACGTCGAACGCGCCCCAGTCGAGCATCTCCAGCACCGTCTCGAAGTAGCGTGCGTAGGCGACGTCCATGCTTCGCTCCGCGAAGTATCGCGCCGGCTCGGGGCCGCCGCTCACGTTGAGCCCGTCGACGACGTGGACGGATCCGATCACGAGGTCGAAGGGCACCCCCCGCGCCAGCTCCTCGAGGGTCGCGCACCACTCGGGCCGGTACTCGAACTCGGCGCCGACCCGGAGCGTCACCTCCGGCTCCCGCGCGCGGATCCGCTCCGCCGCCTCGATCTCGGCCAGGAAGCGCGGCCGCGATTCCTCGAGGGTGACCGACCACGAGCCGTCGTCCGCGAGCACCTCCACGTGGTTGGTCATGCAGAAGTGGACGACCCCGCCGGCGACGGCCGCCTCGACGTGACGGGCCAGCCCCCCGGTCGCGTCCGAGGAGGCGTCGTCGTGGGCGTGATAGTTCATCATCGTCCGAGGACCTCCGTCAGCCCCGCGAGGACCCGGTCGTTCTCGTCGGTCGTCCCGATCGTCACGCGCAGAGCGCCATCGAGGCCCCTGAGGCCGCTCCGGTCCCGCACGATCACGCCGTGGCGCTCGGCCAGGCGGCGCTGGACCTGGCCGGGGTCGTCCACGAGGAAGAGCAGGAAGTTGGCCTCCGAGGGCGCCACGGGGAGCTCCATCGCCTCGAGACGGCCGCGGACGCGCGCCCGCTCCGAGACGATCAGGTCGCGACGCCGCTCGACCTCCTCCTCCCGCTCGAGCGCCGCGAGCGCCGCCCGGGCGGCGGGCTTGGAGAGCGGGTAGGGGAGGCCGACGCGCCGCACGTAGGCCGCGAGCTCGGGGTCGCCCGCGAGCCAGCCGACGCGGGCGCCGGCCAGCCCCCACGCCTTCGAGAAGGTGCGCAGCACGGCGAGCCTGGGGACCGAGGCCGTGCGCGGGGCCAGCGAGGGGCCGTCGGAGAACTCCACGTACGCCTCGTCGACGACGACCAGCGCCGGGCAGCGCTCCACCAGCTCGAGGATCCGGCCGGGCGTCAGCCGGCCGCCGGTCGGATTGTTGGGCGAGCAGAGGAAGACGAGCTTCGCCACTTCGGCGAGCCGGGCGGTCCCGGCGACGTCGAGGTCCCAGCCGTCGTCAAGGGGCGCCTCGGCGACCTCGGCGGCGTGAAGCTCGGCGCGGGCCCGGTAGACGCCGTAGCTGGGCGCGGCGACCACCACGCGCTCCCCGGGGGAGACGAGGAGCCGGATCAGCAGGTCGATGCCCTCGTCCGACCCGTTCCCCACCCAGATCCCCTCGGCCGGCACGCCGGCACGCTCGGCCAACGCCGTGCGCAGCTCGGCGTTGGACGGGTCGGGGTATCGGTGGAGGTCGGAGCCCGCCTCGGGGACCGGCGACCCGTGGGGGTTCTCGTTCGCGTCCAGCAGGACGCCGCCCAGGTAGCGCGACCGGGCGGTCACGTACGGCTCGACCGCCTCGACGTGGGGCCGGATCAGCGCCCGGAGGCCCGACCCGGTCACGATCGCTCCGCTAGTCGTGCGCGCACGGAGTCGGCGTGGGCGGGCAGCCCCTCCCACTCCGCCAGCTCGATCACGTCCGGGCCCAGCGACCGGAGGCCGGCGGCGTCGAGCCGCTGCACCTGGATCCAGCGACCGAAGTCGTCCAGCGACAGCCCGTCCGCGCCGCGGGCCCGGGCGCCCGTCGGGAGCACGTGGTTCGTGCCGGTGGCGTAGTCGCCGGCGGCCACCGGGGTGTCGGGCCCCAGGAAGACGGAGCCGGCGTGGCGCACCGCGGCCATCGCCGCCGCCTCGTCGGAGCGGAGCACGACCAGGTGCTCGGGCGCGATCGCGTTGACCCATCCGGCCGCGGTGGCGGCGTCGCCCGCGACCAGGATCGCGGAGCGGCCGAAGCTCGCCCGGATCGATCCGGCGCGCTCCGAGCCCCTCGCCCGCGCCCCGGCGGCGGCCGCCACGGCCTCCGCGACGGTCCGGTCGGGCACGACGGCGACCGCCAGGGAGTCGGGCCCGTGCTCGGCCTGCGCCGCCAGCTCCAGCGCCGCGAGCGACGCGTCCGCGGCGCCGTCCATCCACACGAGCACCTCCGAGGGGCCGGCCGGCAGGTCCACCGCGACGAAGGCGGCCACCTCGGTCTTGGCCGCGTCGACCCACCGGTTGCCGGGGCCGAAGATCTTGTCCACCGCGGGCACGGTGTCCGTCCCGTAGGCCATCGCCCCGATCGCCTGGGCTCCCCCGACCGCGAAGAGGTGGTCCACCTCGAGCAGCGCGGCCGCCGCCATCACGGACGCGGCCGGCTCCCCGCCGGGGCCGGGCGGGGAACAGGCGACGAGCTCGCCGCAGCCCGCGACCCGGGCCGGGACGGCCGTCATCAGGAGGGACGAGGGATAGGCGGCACGGCCCCCCGGCACGTAGAGGCCCACCCGGTCCAGGGCGCGGAACTCCCGCCAGGCCACCACGCCTGCCTCGACCTTCACCGGCGCTTCCTCCCGCCGCTGGGCGACGTGGAACCGCTCCACGTTCCGCCGGGCGCGCTCGAGGGCGGAGCGTCGCCGCCCCGGCAGGGCCTCGAGTGCGTCCCGGCAGCGCTCCGCCGGCACCCGGAGGGCGGTCGGCCGCACGCCGTCGTGGCGCTCCGTGAGCTCGAGCAGCGCCCCGTCGCCGCCCTGTCGCACGCTATGGAGGATCGACCCCACCTCGACGGACGCCCCGGCGGTCCGCTCCCGGTGGCCGGCCACCCAGCGCTCGGCGGCCTCGCGCGAGAGGATGGGCGGCGCGGCGCGCTCGCCGCTCACAGCATCACCTTCTCGACGGGCAGGACGAGGATCTCGCTCCCGCCCGCCCGCTTGATCTTCTCCATCGCCTCCCAGAAGACCTCTTCGGTCACCGCGGCGTGAAGGGCCACCATCCCCTCCTCGGCCAGCGGCACGACCGTCGGCGACTTCATCCCCGGCAGGATCTCCTCGATGCGGGGCAGGGCCTCCTCGGGCGCGTTCAGCGTCACGTACTTCATGCGGCGGGCGGTGAGGAGCCCGTCCAGGCGCGTCACCAGCCGCTCTACCAGCGCGGCCCGGTCGGAGGAATCGAGCGTGTCAGGGTCGGCGATCAGCACGGCCTGGGACTCCCACAGGTCGCCGATCGCACGCAGGTCGTTCATGCGGAGGGTCGTACCGGTCGAGACGAGGTCGCAGACGGCGTCGGCGACGTCGAGGATCGGAGCGATCTCTGCCGCCCCCCGGATGGGGATCACCTCGGCCTCCAGCCCGCGCTGTTCGAGCCAGCCACGGAGCGCCTGCGGGTGGGTGGTGGCGATGCGTGCGCCCGCCAGGTCGCCGGGCTCGGTCGCCGCGGAGTCCCGGGGGACCGCGAGGCTCAGGGTGCAGTAGGCGAAGCCCAGCTCACGCAGCTCCTCGACGCGCGCACCCGCCTCCCGGACGACGTTCCGCCCGACGATGCCCAGGTCCGAGACTCCGTCCTGGACGTACTCGGGGATGTCGTCGTCGCGGATGAACAGGAGCTCGAGGTCGAAGTTCCGGCAGCGGGAGAAGAGCCGCCGCTCGTGGTCCTCGAACTCGAGGCCGATGCCGCGCATCAACTCGAGGCTGTGCCGCGTGAGGCGTCCGTCGTTCTGGATCGCGATCCTCAGCGGGCGTCCGTCCAGCGTCTCCATGGTCCTCCGTCTCTCGTCTCGGCTCGCGTGTCTGCGCGCCCTCGTCGGCCGGCGTCGGCGTCGACGGGGCACGGAGTGAAGGGGCACGAAAAAAGGGCGCCCGCTTCTCCAGGAAGCGAGCGCCCCGTCTGCCGTCGTCGACCGTGTCGCGGTGTCGTCTAGCGGGGTGGCGCACCCTCCCGGTGCAGGGCGTGGGCCCGGTGGTGGGAATGATGGCCGTGGGTCGCGACGGTCGTGTCCATGACGGCGGGCAACGTGGGTCCGACGGGAGCGCGTGTCAACCGTGCGATGCTCGCTTCAGCCGTCGAAGGCGAGGCCGTCGGCGTGCACGAGCCGCGCGCCGAACAGCCAGCTCGCCTGACGCAGCGCCGCATGGCGGTCGAAATCGGTCAGCGCGCTGATCCCCTCGACCGGGTGAACCACGTCGTAGAAGCGCAGGCCGGCGCTCGCCGCGGTGTAGTGGACGCAGATGTTGGCGACCGTGCCGCAGATCGCCAGGATGTCCCGTCCCTCGATCCTGAGCGCGTGGTCGAGCCCGGTCCCGTAGAAGCCGTCGTAGCGCGATTTCCGGAAGACCCGCTCCTCGTCGCGCGGTTGCAGGTCGTCGACGATCCGCCAGCCGAAGGTGCCCTCCTCGGCGTGCCGGCCCCAGACGTCCCACTCGGGGTCCCCCTCGCGATGGGTGTCCTGGGTGAACCACACGGGCACCGAGGCCGCGCGGGCCCGCTCGACGATCCCGGCGATCACCGGGACGGACTCCTCGGCCTCGGGGTTGTAGAGGGCTCCGTCGGGGTGGACGAAGTCGTTCTGCATGTCCACCACCAGGAGGACGGTCCGCCCGGACTCCAGCTCGAGACGCTCGGCGACTTCGTACTCGGGGACCTCGACCCGGGTGCTCATGGATCCTCCCGCGTCATCGTGTCGTTGGCACGTGTCGGCGCACGGAACGGGTGCTCGCGGGCCCATCGAGCGTGCAAAGCGCGTGCTCGCGGGCGTGTGCGACGGAGCGGGTCAGTCGCCGTTCAGACGGGCCTGGTCGACGCCGACCCAGTGGAGGAGCAGGCCGCTGCCGGCGGCGGCCGTGAGCCAGGTCAGGAAGAAGCGCCAGACGGCCGTGTAGGCGACCAGCAGCGACGCGGGCAGGAAGGGTCGCATGAGCGCAGGGGCGAGGATCTCGCCCACGCCGCTGCCGCCGGGCGTGGGCATGAAGATGAGCAGGTACTGGAGCAGGACGTGGAGCGTGACGACGTTCCAGAAGCCCGCCTCGATCCCGAATCCGCGCAGCACGCCCCAACCGAGCAGGAACCGCCCCCCGAAGTGGAGCGCGCCGGAGAGGGTGGCGAGAAGCAGCGCGAGCTTCCCCTTCTTCGCGTAGATGATCAGGCTGCCGTGGAGCTCGTGGATCCAGCGGAGGATCGTGCGCACCCTCCGGCCGGATCCGAACGCCTTGAGGACCCATCCCCGGAGGGGCCGCGGATTCAGCCCGAACAGCACCAGCAGCGTCACGAGGACGGCGAAGCCGGTGACGGTCCACTCGAACAGGGTCGCCGCGGACAGCTGTCCGACCGGGAGGTGGACGTCCTCGATGGTCGAGGAGGCGCCGAAGAACCAGGCGGCCAGCCCCGCCGTCGTGAGGAAGAGGAGGTTCACGAGCAGGCTCGCGAAGTTGCTGGCCGCCGCCTTCCCGACGCCGACCTCCTTGCGGACGAGGCCGTAGAGGTGGGCCGGTCCGCCCCCGATCCCGGACGGGGTGAGGTAGGCGAGCCCGGCGGTCGCGCCGCTGATCTTCACGCACTCCCAGTACGAGACCCGGATGTCGAGGGGTCGGAGGAGCAGCCAAACTCGGACGCCGCCGCCGAACCAGTCCAGCGAGGCGAAGGCCAGGCAGGGCAGGGCCCACACC